>CAVKUP010000029.1:0-12579 GCA_963659735.1 bacterium | reverse complement strand
CAAGTATTTTCAATACTTGCCATGCTATTTTAGACCTACAACTGTCAAACTTAGGGAACATCATAACTACCAAACCCCTTCATTTCAACAACTGGATCTTTTAATAAATTATCCCTATTTTCAAATTCGATTGGAACCCCCATTGCATCACCAATTGCAAATCCTAAAATACTATCAATAATTTTTGACATAACATCTACCTTCTAACTACATATAGTATAACATCTAGTAAGCAAAACTGTAAATAAATTTTACAAGTTTACTAAATTACGCCAAAAACTTAAAAAATCAAACTATTGACTTTAAAGCAAAATAATAATATAATTATAACCAGCGTGTTAAAGCAACATTGTTTTAAAAAATTATAATGTGGTTATTCCCTAAAGGGGTTACTTATTAGTTGCGAATAAGTATTAATATAATTCACCCTATAATTATTTTAAAACAGCCTTTCGCGCTATAAGTGAAGGGAGGAAATAAAATGGCAAGATATACTGGCCCAACTTACAAAAAATCTAGACGTTTTGGTTTTTCAATATTAGAAAATGGTAAAGAATTAGCAAAAAAACCTTATGCTCCAGGACAACATGGACAAGAACGTAAAAAGAAATTATCAAACTACGGTATTCAACTTCAAGAAAAACAAAAAGTTAAATTCATGTATGGTTTAAACGAAAAACAAATGAAAAAAGCTTTTACTAAAGCCGTTAAAATGAAAGGTGTCAATGGTGAAAACTTACTTAAATTATTAGAATCACGTTTAGATAATTTAGTATATCGTATAGGATTTGCTACTACAAGAAAAGGTGCTAGACAACTTGTAAATCACGGTCACATTACAGTAAATGGAAAACGTGTTAACATTCCATCATATCAAGTTAAAACAGGAGATGTTATTAGCTTAATGGAAAACGATAAAGAATTAAAAGTTGTTAAAGAATCATTAGAAACATTAAAAAACAGAGTAGAATTTATCACCTACGATGACAAAAAAATGGAAGCAACTTACGTAAGAATGCCTGAACGTAGCGAATTAAATGCTGACATCGACGAAGCATTAATTATCGAATACTACAACAGATAGGATTAATTCCTATCTGTTTTCATATAAAAAAAGAAACAGAATCCTGTTTCCAATAATCAACACAAAATTTATTTTTTAGAAATACTATTATAGATTTTATTTAAAATTTTAGCACTTTTCTCAAGCTTACTTGCTAATACTTTATTTTCATCAATAAGATCTTCATTTTCCTTTTTCAAAAGTTCATTTTCTTCTCTTAAACTATCACAAGATTTACTATTACTTTTTAAACTTTCAACCTCTTCTTGTAAAGATTTTATCATTTTATCCTTATCTTCCAATTGTTTTAGCTTATCATGATAATCATCAACAAAATTAGAAACGGCCAAAGTTATATCATCAAATGAATCATTAAACTCTTCCTCAGAAACCTCAACAGTCTGTGGTTTTAATAATTCAGGTTTTTCCTCAGTCGGTTCTAAATCTTCCATAACAGAAGATAAATTATCAATCTCATCTAACAAACTTTCTGCATCCTTAGGAGAAATTTTAACCATTTCTGAAACAAATGAAGTACCATCATCAGAAGTATTATTAGATTTATCATCATCAATATATTTATTATACACATTTAACTCCGTAATCTTACTCATAATATCTTCAATATTAACATTATATTTATTCATTAAATTACGAATATTTTTGTCATTAGAATAACATTCAAAAAACTCATTGTCATCAGGTATTAAAAGATTAGCCCTAAAAATTTGTTTTTCTTCTCTTCCCTCTTCACCATCACTAAAAGCAATATTCATATTATCAATAACAGAATTTATAAACTTTTCCTTTTCAGCTACAGCTTTATCAAATGATAACTTTTCAAAAGATTTAAAGGTTTTACTATTATCTTCTCTAATATCACGTGCTAATTTTCGTACTGCTAAAAACCTATCTTTTTCTAACATATTTCCACCTCTTTATTCTTTTATATATTAAGCCCTTGAATCATATTTACCATCTTTAGTTGACACAATAACATTCTCATTTTCATTAATAAATAATGGCACTTTTATAACCAAACCATTTTCCAAAGTAGCTTCCTTAGTAGCATTTGTAGCTGTATTACCTTTTACCCCTGGTTCAGTATGAGCAACTACATATTCAATCTTATCAGGTAAAGTTATACCTAAAACCTCACCTTTATAAAAAGTTACATCCACTTCTAAGCTTTCCTTTAAAAATTTAACATTTTCACCTAAGCTATCTTTAGCCAAATCCATTTGTTCATATGTTTGCATGTTCATAAAATTATACATATCACCATTACTATACAAAAATTGCATTGGTTTCTTTTCAATAACAGCCTTCTCGAACTTAATATTAGTATTAAATGTCTGCTCAATTGTTGAACCAGTACGTAAATTTCTTAGCTTAATACGTACAAAAGCTGGACCTTTACCTGGCTTAACATGTAAAAATTCCAAAATTTGATATATATTATTATCAATAACAATTGTCATACCATTTTTAATATCATTAATATTTATCATATCCTACCTCCATGAATTATTTTTTTTCATTGTGCTCAGTATGTTTTTGACATTTAGGACAATACTTATTTAATTTTAAACGTTCAGGTGTATTTCTTTTATTTTTTTCTACACGGTAGTTTTCATTTTTACAAACACCACATACTAAAGTTATATTATCTCTAGCTTCGCCTTTTTTAGCCATAATATCCCTCCTTTTGCATTTCTATTCAACATTATACCAAATTATGGATAAATTTCAAAGTATTTTTTAGATAGTTTTTGAGCTAAACGCTTATTTACCGAAGACTGATGAGTAGTTTTTCCATCCTCACGAGAAACATTTGGTGATATTATCGTAAAAGCAACCTTAGGATCATCATAAGGGGCATATGCCGCAAACGTCGTTGAAATTGTTGCCTTATCTATTTTACCATCACCATCAGTATCAACAAAACTCTGTGAAGTTCCAGTTTTACCAGCCGGTTTATATGCCATATCAATATATCCAGCACCAGTACCGTATTTTAAAACAGCTTCAAATCCTTCATGAACCTTATCCATATACTCATCCTTTGTATCCACCTTATTTAAGATTTTACTTTCAGTTTCATTAGTAATTTTACCATCTTTATAATAGCCTTTCATCAAATAAAGCTTTCTTCTATTACCATTATCCGCAATAGTATTAATATATTGAGAAAGTTCAACTGGAGTATAATTATCATACTGTCCAATTGAAAAATCTAAAAGTAATCCAGATGTCTCACCCTTACCTTTATAACCAGTAGTTTCATTAGGTAAATCAATTTCAGTCTTAACTCCCAATCCAAATTGAGCAAACGTATTTCTATACGTATTAAAAGCTTCCTTATCAATAACAAGAGGTTTATTATATTTATAACTACCCTTACCAACCTTTATAGCCGTATAATATTGATACGTATTTGAAGAATAAGCTAAAGCTGTAACATCATTTAATTTTCCAAGTGCCTTCCAAGAACACTTCTGAGCAGTACCAGCAATTTTAACACAAGTATCATACCTTACTTCACCAATCTTTAAAGCACCAGTATTATATCCCGTAATTTGAGAGGCTCCCTTAACAACAGAACCCATAGTTACTGAATTTTGAAAAGTACCATAAGAATAATCAATAACCTTCTCCTCACCATTTTCATTAACTAATTTTTTACCACTCATAGCCAAAATCTCACCAGTTTTAGGATTAGTTATAATTGCAAAAGAGCCTTCATAATATTCCGTATTAGCCTCTTTTTTAGTAGCCAAAACTTCCTCAGTTAAAACCTCTTCTAAATATTTTTGAAGTTCTATATCAATAGATAATACAATATCCTGTCCTCTACTACCTTCTTCAATTAACTTATAAGAACCATCAGACAAAACCTCATACTTATTCTTCGTACCCTTCAAAATATCTTCATATTGATACTCTAAATTACTAGTCCCAACCCTATCATCTAAACTATAACCTTTTTTCAAATAATATTCCTTCTTATCACTAGGAAGTCCAGTTTTACTTGAAGAAACACTACCTAATATACTTCTTAAAACATTGCCATAAGGATAAGATCTATTCCAATCTAATTTAGTATTTATACCATTTAAAGTACTTATATTTTCTGAAACCAAAGCATACTCCTCATCAGTTACATCATCATTTTTAATAACCTTCTCCTCATATGAATAACCAGTATTCATCAAAGCATAAATATAAGCAGCCTTCTTATCATTATCACCATATATAGATAAATCCTCATCAGTTACCCTTTCAATTTTCAATTTATAAATATCATCAGATGTGAGTTTTCTTTCCTCAAGTTTTTTCCACTCGCTAGAAGTAATCTTTTGATCAGCTTTTTTAGAATTATTTTTAATCCAAAACTCCTTAAAATCATTATCAGATAATTTAGAAAAATCAATACTAATCATACCAGCCAACTTATAAGCAACCTCAATCTCACTTTTTGTTGTAACATTAGAAGGTTTTTTATAATAAATAACCTTACTAGGTGAATTATCAACAATAAGTTTACCATTTCGATCATATATTCTTCCCCTAGGAGCACTTGAACCATACACAATCTTTTTAGTTAAATTCTTTAACTCCTTTTGATACTTTTCTTTTCCAACAACCTGAACCATATAAAGACCCGATACCAAAATCAAAAGAACCAAAACAACAATAAAAGTTAAAATATTATACCTCTTCTCAATTTCAACCTTAATATCCTTATTCTCCCTATAAGTATTAAAATTATAACTTTGCTTCTTCTGCCAGCGATGAATCCTCAAAGAAGATTTTTTCTTTTCCATCATCTTATTAAAAAAATTTTTCAAAACTATCACCTCATCTCTTATATATCATAACCTATTAATAGGAGGATTTATGAATAAACTAATTGAAAACTATATAACAAAAATAAATAAAAATGATATCAATAACTTTGCCTTAAAAAATAACATTACATTAACAAATAAAGAAATAGATATTCTATACCTATACCTAAAAAAAGAATGGAAAAATCTGCTTTATGGAAACAAAGAAAATACAATTAATGAAATTAAAAAAAATTTAAATAATGAAACCTTTGAAAAATGTAATAAATTATTTAATTTTTATCTAAATAAATATCAATCTTTTTTATAACACCTAACATCATCTAATAAATTATCATTAAATTTTCTACTTTTAATCATCTCTATTTCAAACTTATAAGGCGGTATTTTATCAACATAAGGAGTTTCTAATATTTTAGATACTTTTTTTAATTTATCATTATAAATTATATTAATTAAAACATCAAAACCAATTGTGCCATATCCAATATTTTCATGTCTATCTTTATGACAACCTCTAGGATTTTTACTATCATTTATATGAATACACCCTATTTTATCAATACCAATAACCTCATCAAAATGTTCTAAAACATCATCAAAATTATTTAAATCATACCCCGCATCATTTAAATGACACGTATCAAGGCAAAACATTATATGATCTTTTTTTATAATTCCATCTAATATTTGTTTCAATTGCTCAAAACTATATCCTACCTCACTACCTTTTCCAGCCATAGTCTCCAAACAAATAATTGGACTATCATCATTAACTACCAAATTTAACCCCTTTATAATATTTTTAATTCCTTCATCCTCTCCTAAACCAACATGAGACCCAGGATGAAGAATAACCTTATCAACCTTTAACGCCTTAGCTCTTTCAAGTTCGTCCTTTAAAAAATTAACCGAAAAATCAAGCTTACTTTCATTAGCAAGATTAATTATATAAGGAGCATGTATTATAATCTCATCAATACCATTTTTTTTCATTAACTGATGTGCTTCATCAGTATTTTTTAAATCAATCTTACTTCTTACTGTATTTTGAGGAGCACCCGTATAAAACATAAAAGTATTAGCTCCAAATTCTAAACTATCTAAAACACATTGTTTTAAACCGCCATTTTTAGTAAAAGAAACATGAGACCCAATTTTAAGCATAAAAATCACCTAGAAATATAATACCACATTTCTAGGTCATGAGCCTACTAAATTACCCAAAAGTTTAAAACTTCCATTAATAATTTTTTGAATATACTTCTCAGACATTTTAGACAACGAAAGTCCCACTTTAGAAATTCCATTTTGATAACTCCTATTATTAAAAGAAATATACTTATCAACATCAACTTTTTTACCTTTTTTAATATCACTTTCAAATTTTTCAATCTGACTTTTCGTAAGAGCAACCTTCTTACTACTGCGATACTCAAAATAACCAGTACTTTGAGAAATATAAAGAGAAACAAACACAATAAAAAAAGTAAATAGCAAATATCTAAATACCCTATTAGCATTCCTATGCATTAACATATTCTCCTATTATTGGTGAAAGAAGCTCAATAGTATTTAAAACCTCATCAATAGTATTATCTTGACTGCCAATCTCAATCAAAATAATATTTTCTGATATATCCTGATTATATATACCATTTGAACCATTCCCCCCTTTTATCATAATCCCTCTAGTTAAACTAGGAAACTTTTGCTTTATATTATCATTCAAAACATTACTTACCCTTAAATTCTTCTCATAATTATCATGATCCTCCCCAACAACAAAGCTCACCTTCGCACATGACTTATTATTAATAACTACAGTTGACTTATCCTTAGAAATTGAATCACGATGAAGATCAATAATTAACTTATACTCATTATATTTATTAAGAGCATCCATTAAAAACTTACGACTAGCTATATAACTTTTATTATATTTCATATTATTCAAATTTAAATAATCAGATATATTGTCTTCCATCACATCAGCCTTTATTCCTTCCTTAGCTAACTTATCTTGAAAAATATAAGAAGCCATCATTACACCCGGCTTTATATTATATCCCTCCAAAGCATTTCCCTGATACGCCTCAGTCTGATGAGAATTATAAATATACACACTAGATTTTGTTTCTAATTTAACAACACTTTCAGACTTTGGATTATTCATATAAGTCATACTCGTTAACTCATTTGGTTTAAAATGAAAAGTATTTTCCAAAATAGTAATCGGCTTATTAACATCAAACACCTTAGAAAATAACCTAGAAAATAAATTATTAGCCTTCTTTTCATAAAGTAAATGATAATTACTATCAACAAGCATAGCCTTCACAAACTCCTCATTAGAATTAACCAACTTCAAATTCATAATAAAATTAAAAGAAATTTGATAACCTAAAAACATAACAAAAGCATAAAATATTACTCTAAATTTAAACCGTCTTTTTTTTAATCTAATTTTCTTCATTACTATTCCCCCATTTAATTGTATTAAAAAGGTAGTAAATAAAATGTAGAAAAAAATTTAACTACGCATACATTCATTTATAGCACCGCTAATAATCCTAGAAAGCTTTTCCAAAACAAAATCCTCTTCCTTTGGAGTAACCATTAAATTATAACCAATTGGTGTTAAAATTTCATAAATTAACCTCTTAGTTTCTTCATCATTTAACATCCCAATCATACCTAAAATTTTCTTTTTATCATCATTATTTATTTTAAAATTCTTTCGTAACTTCAAATAATTAACTCCCATAGTAAGCTTACTTGCAGGATTATAATATGCCTGTTTGTGATAAGCAAAATGCGAATATATATAATTAATAGTATCACTAACAATACAAGCCGCATCCACAACCGTAGGAACCCCAAGCGCAATAGTTGGAATATTTAAAGTCTTCTCACTTATTTCCTTTCGTTTATTACCAACACCACTACCAGGATTAATACCACTATCAGTCATTTGAATAGTTTTGTTAACCCTCTCAACAGAAGAAGCAGCCAAAGCATCAATCACAATAACAAAATTTGGCTTAATCTCATTTACAATACTTTTAATCATATCACCAGTTTCAATACCAGTCTCACCAGTCACACCAGGAGTAATCGCACAAACTCTATTATATTTATCATCCAAAGAACCATACATATATATATGATTAGTGACAACAATCTTATCTACCACCAAAGGCCCCAAAGCGTCTGGAGTAGATTTTTTATTACCAAGTCCAATAATAAGACCAACATCAGATTTCTTTATGTTTTTAGAACATAAAATTTTCCTAAGTTCATCAGTCAAAATATTCTTAACCTTATTCTCATTAAAACTATCAGTAACATCATCAAACTCAATAGTAATATAATTACCCATACTTTTACCAATTTTACTAGCCTCATCCTCATTCAAACATATACTAGTTATCTTAACATCATCAACCTTTTTAAAACTACCATCATCAATAAGTTCAACCGCTAAATCAGTTCTTAAAATTTTATTTTTTAAATCAACTTCATGTTTCATCCATAATCACCCTATTTTTATTTTTAACAAAAAATAAGTTTTTATTGATTTTTTCTATAAATTTTGTTAAAATGATTATACATGTGGCTTGGAGGTGAAATTTATGGCCAACTTAAAAAATGCGAAAAAAAGAGTTCTTGTTAATATCAAAAAAGAAGAACGTAATCATGAATATTTAGCAAGTGCTAAAACTGCAGTTAAAAACGTTGAAAGAGCTATAGCAAAAAAAGATAAAGATGCAGCTGAAGCTAATTTAAAAACTGCCATTAAAAGAATCGACAAGGCAGCAGGCGCTAAAGTAATGCCTAAAAATACTAGTGCACGTAAAAAATCAAGATTAACAAAGAAAGTAAATGCAATGTAATTTACTTTTTTAATATTTAAAGGTGATAAAATGCAAAAAAAAACAAACTATATAACAATTATATTATGCATAACTTTAATATTTTGCTGTTCATATAAAGAAAACATCATCGACTATGTAATGATAAATTCAATTCAAAATAAAAAAGTTACCTTACCAAACGAAATAAAAAACTATAATAATTATAAATTTTCATTTGTTCAAGATACTAATAACTTTCATGTGAAAAATAAACAAGAAATACTAAACGTAATTTATACCGTATTAAATCACGGAATTGACAACTTTACATTCTACTGTGATAAAGATTATAAAAATTGTAATGACGAATTTTCAGAAATATCAAACAATCAAATTCTACTTTCCACAATAAATAACCTTGTATCGCCATATAACAGTTATAAAAAAATCTACTTTCAAATAACAGCATATGGAGAAATAACCATTAAAATTGATAAGTTATATACAGATAGTGAAAAAGCAGAAATAGAAAATAAAATAAAAGAATTTGAAAATGAAAATATTACAGATAACATAACAGAAGTAGATAAAATCAAAGCATTCCACGATTACCTAATCAACAAAAGCAGCTATGATAAACAAAGAGCAGATGCAATTGAAAATGGTAATGACATAAGCAATTCAAATTCACATAAAGCAAACGGCCCACTAATTGATAATATAGCCCTTTGTAGTGGTTATAGCGATGCTATGAAAATATACTTAGATAAGCTTAACATTCCTAATTATAAAATATCTAATTCAAATCACATATGGAACTTAGTATACATAAATAACCAATGGCTACACCTAGACTTAACATGGGACGACCCAATAACAAGCGATGGAAAAAATATACTACTTCATAAATTTTTCCTTATAACAACAGATGAACTTAAAAATTTAGATTCTACAGGCCATGATTATAATGTAGAATATTACCCAGAAATAAAAGCCTCATAATAGAGACTTTATTTTTTATATTTAAATTTATAAGTAACTTCAAGTTTATAAGTTTCATCCGAAGCAACCTCTGAAACTGACTTCTTCATTTTCTTTTCAAAATCAGACTTATTTAATGGATTATTTAATGCTTTTAATGACAAAATCTCGTATTGTGTTCTAAATCTAGTCATTAATTTTTTTTCCTCAACCCTATATTCTTGAGTTGAAGTATTCAAACTACTACTAGAATTCCAAGATGATGGATTTCCTAAAGTTTCAGTATCTTTATCCTTTATAGTTCTTCCATTTTGTGGCGAAGTACTTAACAAACTATACTTTCTTTTTGTTCCATTATACCAACGCCACTGCTTATCACGATAACTATATAATTTTGCTGTTTCACTATCAGTTTTATTATACTTTTTAGTATTAACTAAATCCCTAGCCGTATATTTTCCATTATTATAATATATTTTCTTACCAGATTTATTCTCATAATAAAATTTATAACCTGTAGTTTGACTAATAGAACGATATTCTTTTTCCTCAGGATAATCCAAAGAATAATCACTCCATTCAGTATAACGTTCACTTCCTTCATCCTTATTAGCATAACCCTCAGGCTGCTCAGATGAAAAACTAGAATAATCACCTTCTATATCATACCACTTCCAACTACGATCTCGATAACGATAATAATAAGTCGTATCATTTTCAATTTTTACCGTCTTAGCTTCCTTTGGTATTTCCGGAAGCTTTGAAGTATCCAAAGGTATTTTTATTCCATATTCTGAAACCTCATCTGAAAGTTCATCCTCATCATAATAATCAGACCACTTTGTTGTACTTACCTCTCTATCATAATAGTTATAATATGGTATAACATCAACTATAGCTTTGCCAGAAGGATATGATGAAACTTCATTACTCCAAGAAGAATACTTTTGATTTGTAGAACAAACATTACAATTTTTTACATCTAAAGTATAAACATAATCTTTTTTATACTTTGTAATTTTAACAGTACCCGAACACTTTAGATTATTAGTGTCGCTACTACTCAAATAACCATTAGTATACAAATCATTTATCCTAATTGTTGTATTCTCACCTTCAACCTTAGGCAAAGATTTATCATCTTTAACATAATTAAAACTTTTTGCTTTAATATTATTATAAATTCCCAAACATTTAACATTTAAAATAACATTATAGATAATAACAATTATTAATATTATTGGTAATATAGTACCAAAGAAAAAGAAAAATTTTAACAACAACTGCTTTTGTTGTAAAGTACGGTTAATAGTATTTCCATCACTATCAACATAAGACATTTGTTTCATATTAGCCACCTATCCTCTATCATATATTTTAGCATATAAAAAAATATTTTAAAATATAAATCACGCATTTTTTCCTTCGTCTTAAAATATAAATCACGCATTTTTTCCTTCGTCTTAAAATATAAAATTACACATTTTATCTTTTTATATTCACACATAGCATTATATATTTACACTTTTAATCATATAATTTTTTAGGTGATTTTATGAAAAAAATTATACTATATTTACTTGTAATTTTTTTAATAGGATGTGAAAAAAAACCAGATATTAAAAGCTATATCAATGAGGATTCAATGGTAAGTATTAACTATCCTGTTACAAACATCATGGTTTTAGATAATGCTATAAGTAGTTACGTAAATCAAAATTATGAAAAATTTAAAAATATAAAACAAAATAGACAAGAATTTAACATTTCATACACATATAATGAAATAAACACTGACATAATTAATGTTAGCTTAAAAACCGAAATTATCACAGATAAAGAAATAAATAAAATTAAAACCTTTACCTATGATAAAAGAAACGGGAAATTTTTAACTATGGAAAATATTGTTAATGATTTAAAAGCTTTAGATTATGATATAAAAAATAAACTTTTAAATAAATATCAAGAAATTGATATGAACTATTTAAATAATATCAACTATGATTACTTCACCATTGATGATAAATATTTAACACTATACTTTAATCCAACTGAAATTAAAGAAAATAATAACATTATTTATTTAGATATTTCTCTTGATAGTCTAGATTTATTAATTGATATAAACGAAAAAAGCTACGACGACACCTATTTATCAATTAAGAAAAAAAGTGTTTCCATTGATGATAAAGTTATCGCCTTAACATTTGATGATGGTCCAAGTAAATACACAAGTAAAATATTAGATATTTTAAAAAAATATGATGCCTGTGGGACATTTTTTGTCATAGGAAATAAAACAACATTTTATAAAGATATTTTAAGAAGAATACTTAATGAAGGTAGTGAAATTGGTAATCACACATATGATCATAAATTACTTACAAGACTAAGCGAAAATGAATTTAAAGAAGAAATTAATAAAACACAAGAAAACATAAAAAATTTAACCGGTTTTACCCCTAAGTTATTTAGACCAACCTATGGTGGATATACTAATATATTAAAAAAATATACTAATTTGACTTTTATTCTTTGGGATATAGATTCAAGAGACTGGCAAGTTAAAAGCAAAGATAAAATTTTAAATAATATTTTGCCAAATGTTAAACCCGGGAAAATAATTTTAATGCATGATAATCACGAATATTCATTAAATTCATTAGAAGATTTAATTAAAAATTTAAAAGATAATAACTATAAATTTGTTACAGTTAGTGAACTTTTAGAAATTAAAAAATTAAAGGAAAATGAATGACAAATTATGACTTAGAAGAAGCAAAATTAATTGAAATTCAAATTGTACTTACCCTAATAACAGTTT
>CAVKUP010000028.1:0-13090 GCA_963659735.1 bacterium | reverse complement strand
AAAAATACAATAATTATATGGCTAATTTAGCACTAGCTTAGTATTTAATTTTATGCCGAGAAAACTTTTGACAAGTAAAGAAATATTTTTTACCTTAAACGATCTATAATTAATAAAAATATTTCTGCTAGTCAAAAGGAAATTGGAATAAATTTAATACTAACGATTAAAGATGTGTAAAAAAACGTGTCCTAAAACTTGACATAAATCCAACCTCCTTAATGACAAACAAATTGTTCAAGAAGATATTATATATGTTTCTTAAATTTATTGCACATTAATTGTGCACTTTCAATAAAAATCTACATAATGATAAAATTTTAGTTTCAATTCTTTTTTTAATTCATTTATATAAATTTGTGATATACTATTCATAACGAAAACACCTTTCTTTTTTTTGCGAAGTATATTATAGCAGGGGTTTTCGTTTTTGTATATCCGAAACCATTTTACACTATCAAACATTAATGAAATTGTTTGTAAATTTGCAAAATATGATATAATAAGTACAAATATGTTAGGAGGAAATTAAAGTGAAATTTGATTTAACAATGAGTGAATTAGAGGAATTTGCAGCAAAAAGTAATAAAACTGTAGAAGACGTTGCTAATGATTATAAATATGCTCTTAAAGATTTAGAATATTCAATAAAAAAAATAGATGCAATTATAGATGAACATAATTATAAAAGATTACCTGATAAAGTGAATGTTTTAGGTTATGGTGTAAATGGTGAGTTAAATGATAAATATAGTTGTTATGATGGAATAAACGAACTATCAAACTTTTCAAAGAATGAACTTGCTCTTGTTACAGGATTTGGTCCCACAAATCCACCTACTGCTGGTACTTTATCATCAATTTTTAAAATATTGGAAATGCAAAAAGAAACTGGAATATATACTCATATAATAATTTCAGAACTTAGTGCTTTAAATTCTAGACAGAAACCACTCGATGAATTGTTTCAGTATACAAATCAATTTATAAATTTTATTAAAAAATTAGGCTTTGATGAAACAAATGGTGAAATAAGAACTCATAATTTTTTAGATCACTCTAGAACATTTTCAATTATTTCGAGTGTTTTTAAGGTAAGTGATTTTGTTGATGGTGAAGCTACAGATGAAATGTACAAAAGATTAAATTTGTTGGGCAATGATTATTCAACTATGGTTAGTCAAGCATATACTGTCGCCGACATTGTCCTTCCGATTATTAGAGATAAAAAGAAAGGTGTTATTGTAACTGCTGGTTTGGAAGAACATCTTTACCCCTTTTTAGCAAGAACTGCTATTGAAAGATTAAAGAAAAAGAGTGGTGGATTAAATAATTTTGTAGATAAGGATGCTAAGGTAGGAGCTTTGTATGGAAAGTTAATAAGTGGTTTATTTCCATATGTTAAAATGTCAAAGAGTATTAAAGATTCATCAATTAATTTAGGAGATACTTCCAAAGAACTATATGAAAAAATTGTGGGATGTGGGAAGAAAAATGAAAGTGTAATTTTACAGATGATGATTTTAGCCTCTAATTGGGATTATAATGAAATAGAAATTGCTAAAGAAGCATTTGATAATCGTCTAAATGATTATACAACATGGTTAAATATAAAGAAAAAATATTATAATTTTTTTGTAGAAATTAAAAAATTATGGGATGATTCATGTGAAAATAAAACTATAAACACATATAATGAATTATTTAAATAGTGGAGATTGTTGTGAAAAAATTAATAATATGTGATATGAGTGGTATTGCTTCTACTCGAGGTATAAATAATGAAAAATTATTAATCACCCTAAATTCTTTAACAAATTTTAACTGTTCATTTTGTACAGGAAAAGGGTATTGTGGAGGCTATGAAACATTAAAAAATATAGATTTAAATGTTCCTTTTATTTGTGAAAATGGTTCTGTACTAGTAACAAAAGAAGGGAAAATAATTTATAATGATCAGATGATACCAACTGATGTTGAAAGTTTGATTAGAACTATTGCAAAAAAATTTAGATTTGAATTTTTAGCATATGTTGACCTAAAAACGCATAAATATAAATTTCTAAAAGGTACAAAAAAATTGACAGAGGATTTAACTCAACCGTGGTTTTTCAGTGAAGAAATTTATGATAACGTTGATAAATTTATAGAAAATATTGATTTAAATAATGTATGTAGAATTACAATGCGAGGATTAGAATGTGATAATAATTTAAATCAAAGTGTTTTTGAGAATTTTCATGTTGTTGTTTCTGAAAATGAATTTCATTCAATATGTAATAAGGGAACCAATAAAGGTTTTGGTGTAGAGCAACTTGCTAAATATTGTAAATTGAATATTGACGATATTATTATAATTGGAAACGATATGAATGATATTGATATGTTTAAATTAAATTGTGGATTAAAAATAGCAACGGGAGCTGTAAAACCTCCTAAGGAATTATTGGATTTATCTGATATATATATTCCACTTGAAAAGTTGCCAGATTTTATTAGAAAAATTGACAAAAATGGTATAAAATGTTATAATCAGCTCACTGAGGAAGGAAAAGTAAAATATGAGTAATATAATTTTAACTGGAGATAGACCAACAGGAAGGTTGCATTTAGGTCATTTAGTTGGTTCGTTATCTCAAAGAGTTCAATTGCAAAATTCAGGTTTATTTGACGAAATGTATATTGAAATTGCTGATGCACAAGCAACAACTGATAATTCTGGTAATATTCAAAAAGTAAAAGATAATGTTATTGAAGTTGCACTTGATTACTTATCTTGTGGACTTGATCCAAATGAATGTACAATTTTTTTACAATCTGAAGTTCCTGAATTAAGTGATTTAACTTTTTATTACATGAATCTAGTAACACTTTCTAGATTGCAAAGAAATCCAACAATTAAACAAGAAATAGTTTATAGAAATTTTGAAAATAGTATTCCAGTTGGTTTTTTGACATATCCGATAAGCCAAGCTGCAGATATTACAGCCTTTGATGCCAATATAATTCCAGTTGGTGATGACCAACTACCTATGATTGAACAAACAAAAGAAATTGTTAGAACATTTAATAGATTATATGGTGAAACTTTGGTAGAACCTAATGCAGTTTTGCCTAAAAATACTGCATGTCATAGATTACCTGGAACTGATGGTCAAGCAAAAATGAGTAAATCAATTGGAAATTGTATTTACCTAGCAGATAGTAAAGAAGAAGTAAAACGCAAAGTAATGGGAATGTTTACAGATCCTAATCATCTAAGAATTGAAGACCCAGGAGTTACTGAGGGAAATCCAGTATTTATATATTTAAGTGCATTTTGTAAAGAAAAACATTTTCAAGAATATTTCAAAAATCAAGAAACTGGCAAACTTGAATATAATAATTTAGAAGAATTAAAGGCACATTATGAGCGTGGTGGTTTAGGAGATATGAAAGTAAAAAAATTCTTAAACTATGTTCTTGAAGATACATTGGCACCAATTAGGGCTAGAAGACATGAATTAGAAAAACATATTCCAGAAGTTTACCAAATTTTATTTAATGGTAGCGAAAAAGCTAGAAAAAAAGCGGCTACCACTTTAGAAAAAGTAAAAACTGCAATAGGTTTAAATTACAGAAATGATTATGATTTAATAAATGGTCAAGTAGAGAAGTATGCTTTACTTCATGAAGAAATGGAAAAAAAAACTAAAAGCAGATAGTAATAAAAATAACACTGGTTCTTTGTCAAATAGTGTTGGTGAACAATAAATTTGATAAATGAATTGATATTATAGGGATGATGAAAGTCATCCCTTTATAATGCCTTTAATTAAGAAAATACGAGATATAATTGTTCTTAAACTTATTGGCAACACCGTTTATTATCTAAATTCCATTTAAAATGGGCCATCATACCAGTTTTTTTGTCTTTTCTTTTTTTATAGCATAATTTATCTTTACTCAAAAATATTTTACCGTCATTCATCAAATATATACACTTGTTTAACTGATGGACAATTTGCAAAAATATGCCCTTTTTTAAATCTATTTACACATATTTCTATAGAACATGTTCTTCGAACATAATGGTCAAATAAGTATTTTATAAATATTTCATATTTCTTATTTATATCAATTTTTCTTTTTTTATATATACCTGCCTTATACCTTTACCTGCCTTATACCTTGAAATTGTAGAATGATTTATTCCGAGTCTTCTTCTAACTTCTCTCATTGAAAATCTTTGTGCTAATAAAATATCAATTTCTACTTTCTTTTTTTCGGTTAATTGTTATAATTCATATAGGAGCCTCCTTGCCGGGAATTGGCTCCTTTATTATATCAAAAAGCCGCACCCTAGTGGTGCGGTTCAAATTTCAATTTAGGAAAATAACACTAAAATCTTAGTGTTATTTTTAGTTATTATAATTTATCTATTATTTCATTAAAGTGTTCCTTATAATCAAATCCAGAAATTATTTTATAACTTTTTGTATTATTAAATATTTTTTTTAGTTGTTTTTCTCTATTGTCAATGTCAATCTTATTATCATAATCTAATATTTCTTTAAATAACAGTACTGTTGGAGCAAGACTTAATTCTAAAAATGAGTTTACATTTTCTATTGGAGAACACGTATCAATAGTAAATTGTTTATCTTTTTGAATCGATACTTTTAAAGAAATTGTTATATATTCACTTTTTAAATTCTTAAATTTTCCGATTTTATCAAAATCAATTGATTGTTGATTTTTCTTGCCAGCTTCATATAATTCAATTAAAGTTTTATCTTTCATATTTATAAACTCATCAATTAAAATTTTTTTACTTTTAAAATAATCATAAAAATTTAAATAAGTTCCAACTCTTATATTAAAATAGTTTCTAATATTAAATGGTAAAATTTTACCATCATTTGTAATATAAGTAGTTTCTTCGGTTATTATATTCCAATTATTACAAGCAAATAGTATTGCAAAAGTTGTTTTCCCCCCTAAACTTGAGTTGTTTATTAAAATATTTTTATCATTTTTATTAACTAACCCTCCATGTACTGCAAACATTTCTCCGTACATTAGATAAGGAGTTAGTATTAGTATATTTATCATTGTTAGAGCTTTTTTATTATTTTTAATTAACATAAAACATCTTTTTTTTCTTTTATCAAAAACATAAATAAAGTATTCATAGCATTTAATTATGTAATAATTATAATCTTGTGTACATTTTGCACGAGAAGTGGCGATAGTGGCTTTATTAAAATCAATAATTCCTTTTGTTAAAACTAAAGATTTATCATTCATAAATTGCAGAACTTTTGAATAAAGATTATCGTTATTTATTATATAAGCATTTAATTTGATTATATTACTTTTATTGAATTTAAATAACTTGTTAAATGCTTTTGAAAAGTTTTTTAAATCATCATAGAAAATATTTTCTGATGTGTGTATGATAGTATTTAATTTATTATTTCTAAATTCTATTTTTTTATTTGATAATTTTATAATTTTTTCTATTTCCTTAATTATAGTTTGCATAGTATTCTCCTTTATATTTATCAATTATATTATATTCAAATATTCTATCTCTTATATGAATTGTAGTTGTTGATTTCTTATCAATATTATATTGGTCAAAAATAATGTCTAAAATTTTAGGATTTCTTATAATTCCTTGCAAATATTCAATTAATGACACTATTTCTTCATTATTAAAATCATTAAAAATTTCAGATAAATATTTTAATGCAAAGTAGACATATTGTTCTGCATTAAATAATCTAATTTTTTCTTTTAAAACATTAAAATTTATATTTTTGTAGTTGAGGTTTATATAATAATAGATGTCAATAAATTTGTATAAATCGAAAACTTTTCTTTTTTTTACTATATCAATTAGCACTGTATCTTTATATAAATGAGTACATAATTGAATTATATTATCATATACGTTAGCTGAGTATATTACGTTAGTCTCATCTAATTCAATTTTAACTCTATTATTTAATATTTCGTCAATCATTTCTTGATTATAATTAGATGTCCAATCCAGAGAAAAATTTAAATCAACGTCAACAGTTTCTAGTGTCGTTTCATTTGCTATTTTCACAAATGGACAGGTTTCACCTTTTAATTTTAGACTTTCATCTAAATCACTATCGTTAAAATTTTCAATTGTCTTTTTTTTATAATTATATTTCCCTTGTGTATAACCTAAATCCTTTAGTATTTCCGTTGTTATTTTTATTGAATTCTTACTAATTAATATATCTATATCATTACTAGTCCTTGTTCCAGGTTCAAATATTGTATGATTTAGTATAGATCCTTTTAAAAAGACATATTTAATGTTATTTTGCTCTAGTTTTTTAGCTATTTTTTTAATCTCTTTTAATTGATATTCATTTCGACACTTTTGTGCTTGATTAATCATATATGTCGAAAAAAATACAGGGAAATCCAAAAGTCTAACATTTATACTTTTTATCTTCTCGTACACTAAACCTGATATTCTATGATAGGATATAAAACCAAGAACATTTATCCAATTTATTTTGTTACTTTTTATTAATTTTTCTATTTTTGCTTTGTTAATATTAAATTTAATAATTTCTACAATAAAATCTTTTTCAGTCTTATTCATTTTTCCTCCCAAACAAATATATTTTTGTTTAATTAATTATATCATTTTTTATATTGTATCACAAATGACTTTTGAATAAATTTTTTAATATTTTTTATATTTTATAAATGTCGCTTGATAGATAATAGTTTGATTTTTTTAAATGATTATTGTAAAATAATTCCAAGTAATATTGTGAGGCGTGAGGTGAATTTCTTGGAATATGCAGATATAACAAAAATCGGTCTTGGGACATGGCTTCTTGGAGGAGACATTAAAGAAAATCCTAATAATGATGATGAAAGGGATATTAATGCTATTATTTTTGCTATAAAAAATGGGATTAATCATATTGATACTTCGGAAAGCTATTCAGGTGGTAAATGTGAAAAACTAATTGGTAAAGCAATAAAAGATTTTGATAGAAAAAAAATATTTATTGCAACTAAAGTTAGGGAATGGAATTTGAGTTATGATAATATGATTTCTTCGTGTTATAGATCTCTAGAAAGACTTCAAACTGATTATGTTGATTTATTTTATATACATAAACAAAATAAATATGTAAATATTAAAAATATTTGTAAGGCATTAAATTATCTACTTACTAAAGGTTTTATAAAAAATGTAGGTTTGTCAAATGTAGGAATAGAAACTATTAAAGAATATAATAAATATTTAATTAAAAAAATATATGCTGTCCAAAATCAATATAATTTGATATGTAGAGAATCTCAACGAAAAGGAGTAATTGATTACTGTAGACAAAATAACATTAAATTCATTAGCTGGAGGCCAATATTGCTTTCGTATCCTGGAGTAAAAGATTCAATGTATAGTAAGGGTACATATCCTATATTAGATAATATGGCACAAAAATACCATGTTACAAACATACAAATAGCTACTAAATGGCTTTTACAACAAGAAAATGTTTATATTGTTTTTAAAAGCAACAATTGTAAACATATTAAAGAAATATTAGAAACAGATAAATTTTGTTTGTCCGATGATGATTGGAACGAATTAAATGCTAATTTTCCAATAATGTTTGATGTGGGGTGTTCCACAAATGAATTTTATGAAATCACCTAAAATTATTTTGTTTGATTTAGATGGTGTTATATTAGATACAGAGTCAACATACTTAAAACTCATGATAAAGTATAATAAGAAGATAAATTTACCGATAACTAAAAAATTTTACATTGATAATTTTATAGGAAGAACAAAAAAAGAAATTGATGATTGCTATGAAAAACAATTTAAAGAAAAATTTGATTCTGATAAGTATTGGAGTGGAATAATAAAATATCGCAATAATTATCTATTGCATAATGAAATC
The DNA here is from genome assembly GCA_963659735.1 of bacterium. Classification (GTDB taxonomy): domain Bacteria; phylum Bacillota_I; class Bacilli_A; order RF39; family UBA660; genus Coprosoma. The sequence goes on along the minus strand of CAVKUP010000028.1, from coordinate 5,135 downwards.
AAAATAAAAAATGGTTTTCTAAATTTAAAAAAATATTTAAAAGATAATAATATTTTATTTGGGATTGTTACATCAAATTCTAAAGAGTTAACAACAAGATTATTAGAGAAGGCTAAATTACAAATTAATGATTTTGAGTTTATTGTAACTAGAGATGATGTATTATATACAAAACCAGAACCAGATTTATATTTAAAAGCAGTTGAATATTATAAAATTGATACGGCTAATTTTATTGCTATTGAAGATAGTAATGTTGGAATTCAATCTGCATTAAATGCTAATATTAGAGTTATTAATCTAAAAGACATAGATATTATTAAACCAAATTTGAAGAGTAAATGTTTAAAATTCGTTGAGTCATTTAATGAAGTAATCGATATTTTAGGGGAGATGAAAAAATTATGAATATTATTAAATCACAAAAAACAAAAGAACCATTTGAATCGTTGTATAAATTAAATATAGGGCATTCATTAGATGAATATGAAACAGAAGAGGCAATGACAATAATATTAAATGAAAAAGATGAACAAAAAAGAATCAGCTTGTTAACAATGTTATTAAATGGAATAATGATTAAAGGCCCTACTATTAATGAGATAAGTGGATTATTAACAGCATCACTTAATATGGATAATCTGCTTAGCAAAAACAAACCCAAATTAAATTTGCAAAAAAATGAAAAATTAGTTGGAGTTGCATCAAGTGGAAAAAAAGGAGTAAAAACAATTAATATTACAAGCGCTGCTTGCTTTGTTGCAGCTACATGTGGTGCAAATATTGCTAAAGCATGTTCACATTCAACTTCATCAAAAACTGGTTCATCTGATTTCTTAGATATATGTGGAATTAATATAAATATTCCTTTAAAACAAAAGAATGATATTTTAAATAAATATCACATTTCATTTTTTTCAATTGAAGAAACAACTCCAAAATTTGCTCAGGTTTATGGTGGAGTATTTTATGCTCCTCATGCTATGAGTTTTGGCCTTGCTGGATTAAGCTTTCCGATTCAGATTGATTCTTTAGCATATGGTATATCACATCCTAATGTAAAATTATCAGCTGAAGTTCTTAAAAAGTTTGGAATAAAAAATGCTCTAGTCTATTCTTGTACATATGATGGTATACATTATTTAGATGAATTGCTTCCTATTGGTTGTGCTAATTTAATTAGAATAAAAGATTCAAATGTTGAAAAATGTATTTCTTCTGATATACAAGAAGCTCTTTCAATAAATTCATATTTTAATATTTCAAATCTAAAAGAAAAAGAAAATAAGATAGATAATATTTTATCTGCATTAAAAATTCTTAAAGGCGAAGGAAATTCTAGTAAAGCTGATGCTATATGTATTAATGCTTCAATTTTTTTGCTACTTGCCGAAAAAGTCAGTTCACTTGAAGAAGGATATCGTAAGGCAAAAGATATAATTAATTCTGGTAAGGTATGGAAAAATTTTTTGAATGTTGTTGATTTATATGGAGGAAGTAGTAAAAATATTGAAAAGCTTGTAAATAATTATATAGACGTTCTATGATACTAAAAATATAAACATAATATTTACAATAGATACGTTATTGAATACTATTGATAATAAATAATAATTCTTTTGCAATATATTGTCAATAAATGTAGAAAAGATTAAATTATATAAAGAAAGAAATGTATTGGCTAATGTGTTAAGAGATAAAAAATTAATAGCAGTTAACGGAAATAAAAATACTTTAATTAGGAATTTTTAGATAACAAATTAAAAAACTAATGTAGTAAATATTCTATAGACCTAGGAGATGAAATAAAATGACATTGAATATAAGAAAAGCAAATAAAAACGATTCTGAACAAATAACAAGAATTCATATCAATTCTTGGAAAACAACGTATAGTAATTTTTTTTCAAAGAATTATTCATAAATCAAGAAAAAAATTTGATGAAAGCAATGTCAGAATAAAAAAGACGATAGAATTGAATGATGAATTTTATTATATAGTGTATGAAGAAAATAGTACAATAAAAGGTTTTGCTTGTTATGGCAATGCTAGAGGGTTTAAGTTTAAAGATAAGGGAGAAGTTTATTCAATTTATTTAGAAAAAAATATCAAGGATATGGAATAGGAACTAAACTCATGGTAGAATGTTTTAATCTTTCACAAGATAAATCTAAATCAGGATGATTAATTTTATAATTATTCCAGGTTGATGGTTCAGAATATTTTTTGTTTCTATCTATTTCTCTTAAGATTGTAGAATGATTTCTACTTAATTCTTTAGCAATTTGATTTATGGATTTATTTTCATTTAATCCGTCTTCAATATTTCTTCTATCTTCATAAGACAAATGAGAATAATTTGTCATTTTCAATACCTCCTTAATGACAAACAAATTGCTCAAGAAGATATTATATATGTTTCTTAAACTTATTGCACATTAATTGTGCACTTTCAATAAAAATCTACAAATATTCTATTTTACTATCAACTTAGGAACTTTATTGTGTTTAAATAAAAAAAATGATATACTTGTAATAATAAATGGATGTATAAATTATATTTATATGGTTAATTTAAAAAAAGGTGATAATATGTATAGAGGCAGAAGACAAAGGAAAGTAATAATGTTTAGTTTAATCTTTATTTTAATTTGTATGACAGTTGGGTATGCGGCATTTCAGTCAAATTTAAATATAACTGGTAGTTCTACAGTGACTTCTAATTGGGATATTGAAATTACGAATGTAACATCAGGTACAGCTAATGGAGCTGCAGAAAATACTGTATCACCTACATGGGATAAATTAACCGCATCTATGGAAGCTAATTTGTATGGTAAAGATGATTCTATGGAATATGATGTAACTATAGAAAATAAAGGTACATTGGATGCAAAATTAGAAGATATTACAACCAACTTGGAAAATGCTAATAATGATGCTGTTGTAATAACATTTTCTGGTTATACTAAAGGTGAAAAATTATTAAAAGGTGAGTCTAAGACGATACATGTTAAGATAGCTTATAATTCAAGCTATACTGGTGATGAAACTTCATCAGAGGTAGAAATTAATTTTAATTATGTTCAAAATAATAATGAAAAATCACCAAGTTCGAATACATATTTATTAACTTATGATTATTCTACTAATGGAGGAGACTCTACTGATTTAGACAAGGAATATTTAACAACTGGTGATAGTGTTAATTTAGATAATAAAGCAGTTAAAGAAGGATATGTTTTTATTGGGTGGAATACTGATAAAGATAGTGAAGTTGGGTTAGAAACATATCAAATGCCATCTAGTAATACTACTTTGTATGCAATATATTCTAAGAATTTGAAAGTAACTTATACTAAAGATGAATATACAAGTTCAATTACTAAAGAAAGTGATAATTGTAATATTTATAATAATCAAACAGAATGTGAAATAACTTTACCAGAAATAACAAGTGCTAATACTATATTAGGCTGGTATGATGGAGATAATAAAGTAGGGACATCTAAAGATAAATATACTTTAACTAAAGATACCACATTAATAGCTAAATCAGAAGAACCAGAGCCTATTATGATGGCAAGAGATACGTCAAAAGCCTTCTGGCAAAGTGATTATAATAGTAAAATATCTACAGTAGATATACTTACAAATAAAGATGTACCTAGCGATGCAGTAGCATCATGGGATGTTTCTGAAAAACAAAATAAATCAGTAATGGCTTGGATTATAAATGATACTGAAAATAGTGGAATGTATAAACTTTATATAGGAGGAAAAGGAGGCGTAATAGCACCTTCTGATTCATCTTATTTGTTTGATGGATATGTTTCAAGCAGTACAAACTATGGACCATTTTATAAAACAGCATCGATGAATTTAGAAAATTTAGACACAAGTAAAGTAACGGATATGAGTGGTATGTTTAGGAGTTGCCACAGTCTCACTAGTTTAAATTTAAGTAATTTTAATACAAGTAAAGTAACGGATATGAGTGATATGTTTGATAAGTGCAGCAGTCTCACTAGTTTAAATGTAAGCAACTTTGATACAAGTAAAGTAACGAATATGAGTTATATGTTTGAGGATTGCTACAGTCTCACTAGTTTAAATTTAAGTAATTTTAATACAAGTAAAGTAACAACTATGAGGTGGATGTTTTATTGGTGCAGCAGTCTCACTAGTTTAGATGTAAGCAACTTTGATACAAGCAATGTAACAGATATGAGTTCTATGTTTCAAGACTGCAATAACCTTACTAAACTTTCATTGTGTTCTTTTGATACAAGCAAAGTAACAGATATGAGTTATATGTTTTATGAAGCGTGGTCACTACCTGCAATTTATGTTGGCCCTTCCTGGACAACAGAAGCTGTTACATCAGAAAAAAATTTTTGTCAAGTTCCCCAATATGATTCTACTGCTCCTGATTATATTGGATGCTCAACAGTAAAAATAATACAATCAAATAACTGTGCTTATGATACAGAAGAGATAAATGTATCATTAGCATACACGTCAACAACAAATTCAATTACTGTAGTTGCAAAAGCTTCAGCAACTTCAGGTATTTCTAAATATGAATATTCTAAAGATGATGGTTCTACTTGGATAGAATCTAACAGTAATACATATACTTTTACCGATTTAACACAAGAAACAAGTTATAATATTAAAGTAAGAGTAACATCAAATTTGAAAAAGCAGGCTACATCAGATAGCACAACTGTTTCTACAGATTCTATTATTAAACCAACTTTTATTGAAAGTGGAACAACTACAAAAACAGTAAAAATAACATATCCTTCTGGATGTGGTTCAACATATACGTGTACATATCAAAAAGATGATGAAACCGAAGTTACTGTAACTTCAACAACTGCTTCAGTTTCATTTACAGAAGATGGATCTGTAGTTGTAAAAGTATCAGATAAAGCTAATATTGTAAGTAGTAGTTATAGTGTTAAAGTTGATACAAACGGTTCTAAATTATGTAACAATAATACTGTAACATCAGGAGATGGATTATATAAGGATACTACTGAAACAGGAAGGTGTGTTTATAAAGGGGCAAACCCAAATAACTATATAACACTAGGTTCTGATACATATAGAATAATATCAGTAGAGT
>CAVKUP010000027.1:0-13409 GCA_963659735.1 bacterium | reverse complement strand
CTACCAGATGCTGAAGCATATATAAATACATATTTAAATAGTACATGGTTAAATAGTTTATCAAGTGATATACAAAATAAAATAATAAGTCATACATTTAATGTGGGATTAGTTCAAATTAATGAAACAAATCTAGCAAATACAGTAGCTCAAGAACAAACATATAAATGGAAAGGTAAAGTTGGCTTAATGACAGCAAGTGATTATATAAATTCAAATACAAATATAGAGCAGTGTGGTTCAGTTAGTCTAAACAATACAAATTATACCGCATGTGAAACAACAAGCTGGATAAATTCTTTGAACAGTTCATATTTATGGATGATTTTACCATATTCTAAGTCTTCTCCTAGTGCAAATGGTGTATTATCAGACAAAAGGCAGTTGACTGCTATTTATTTTTCCTATGATAGAACAAATTGGTTTGAAGTTGTGGATAATGAATATTCTATTATACCTGTGCTCTTCTTATCATCAAATATAAACTTAATAGGTGAAGGAACTGAGGGTAGTCCATATCAAGTAAATTGAAAATGTTTAGTTCAATAACATTGAACTGTTTTTTTTACAAATTAGACCTATTTAATTGACAAAAACTAAATATACTACTAAAATATAGGTAAATGTTTTGATTGGGACAAGATTATTAATAAGTATTTAAAGCGAGTTTAGGTTTGGTGTGAGCTAAATAAATAACATTAATAATTACTACCCATGAACTGATTTTCGAAAGATTATTCCGGTTACTATCCGTTAAAGTAGTTAATTAAGTTATAAAGTAGGATGGTACCGCGTTCATACGCTCCTAGTAAAGATTTTTGCTGGGAGATTTTTTATGGAAAAAAAATTATTAAAAAGATTACATCAAATGGATATGAGACAATTTTTAACAGAATATTATGATATTGATAATGATGATTTAATTAAATTATTTTGTAAAGCGACACATAAAGAACTTAAGGTTATTGCACCTTTTTATGGAATAAATTTAGTTAAAACAAGTTTTGATTATGTTACGATGCAGCACATAAATACTGGGTCAATTATTTTAGTTGGAGATTGTTTTTCAAAACCTGCTCCTTATATTAATCCATTAAGATTATTAGAAAAGGATGAATATGATACTGATTTAGATTCATTTGATTATGTTGTTAAAGAAGAATATAATTTCGATAAAAATGGTAAAGTTAAGACATTAAAAAAAACTAATATGAAAAGGGATGATAAATATGGTAAATATTAAAGAAAATGAATATTTAAGTAAATTAAATCATAGTTGTGCTCATTTAATGGCGCAAGCTGTAAAACATTTATATCCAAATGCTAAATTTTGGGTAGGACCTGTAATTGAAGAAGGTTTTTACTATGATATTGATTTAGGTGATTATACATTAACAGATGATGATTTAGAAAAAATTTCTAAGGAAATGAAAAAGTTAGCTAAGGATGGAAAAAGGATTGTAAGAAAAGAAATTTCTAAACAAGAAGCTTTAGATATGTTTAAAGATGATTCTTATAAAGTTGATATAATTAATGAACTTTCTAAAGATGAAGTAATTACTTGTTATTCGCAAGGTGATTTTACTGATTTATGTCGTGGCCCACATGTTGATACGGTAAAGGAATGTAAAAATTTTAAATTGTTAAAATTTAGTGGTTCTTATTATAAAGGTGATTCTAAGAACAAAGTGTTACAAAGAATTTATGGAATTTGTTTTGAAAATAAGGAAGATTTAGAAAATCATTTAAATCAATTAGAAGAAGCAAAGCAAAGAGATCATAGAAAGTTAGGTAAAGAGTTAGATATATTTATGTTTTCTGATTTAGTGGGAAAGGGACTACCTATGTGGCTTCCTAATGGATTTACAGTTAGAAAATTATTAATTGATTATATTACAAATAAAGAAATAAAATATGGATATAAACATGTTTATACACCTAGTTTAGGTAGTGTGGATTTATATAAAACATCTGGGCATTGGGATCATTATAAAGAAGATATGTTTCCAGAAATGAAGCTAGATAATGAATCATATGTTTTAAGACCTATGAATTGTCCTCATCATATGATGATGTATCAAAATCATCTGCATTCATACCGTGATTTACCTATTAGGATTGCTGAGGTTGCGAATGATTTTAGATTTGAAGCATCAGGTGCTTTATGCGGTATTGAAAGAACAAGAGCATTTACTCAAAATGATTCACATATTTTTTGTACAAATGATCAAATAAAAGATGAATTTAAAGGTGTTATTAATTTAATCTTAGAGGTTTATAAAGATTTTGGATTTAAAGATTATAAATTTAGATTATCTTTAAGGGATAAAAATAATAAAGATAAATATTTTGGTAATGATGATTTATGGGAAAAGTCTGAAAATGAATTAAGAGAAGTTTTAAAAGAAATAAATGCGGACTTTTATGAAGCTGAAGGTGAAGCAGCCTTCTATGGACCTAAATTAGATGTACAAGTTAAAAGTGCGATTGGTCATGATGTAACGTTATCAACTGTTCAGCTTGATTATCAATTGCCTGAAAGATTTGATTTAACTTATGTATCTGAAGATGGAACGAAGGTAAGACCAGTAGTTATTCATAGAGCTATTTTAGGATCATTAGATAGATTTATTGCATTTTTAATTGAAGAGACTAAAGGAGTATTTCCTTTATGGCTTTCACCAGTTCAAATTACAGTTATTCCAGTTAATAATGAGTATCATTTAGATTATAGTAAAAAAATAAAGGACATATTAGAAAATAATAATTTTAGAGTTAATTTGGATGATAGGGATGAAAAGTTAGGTTATAGATTAAGAGAAAGTGTTACTAAAAAAATACCATATGTTTTAATTATTGGTGATAAGGAAAAAGAAGAAGAAAATGTTAGCTTTAGAAGATATGGTAGTAAGGATACTGAAACTTTAACTATTGAAAAATTTATAGATAAATTAAATAAGATTATTAAGGAAAGAAGGTAATTTATGCTTGGAGCAATCATAGGCGATATAGCCAGTTCAGTTTATGAGCATAATGATTTTAAGAATAACGAAGAATATAAAGAGGTATTATGTAAAGATAATTTAATTGATGATGATTGTAAATATGCAAAGGATACTATTTTAAATCTTGCTGTTTTAGATACTGTTTTACTTGAAGATGAATATTTTAATATATTAAAAAAATATGGTTTAGAGTATATGAGTGAAATTTCAAATGACAAAGGGTCAGAAGATTTTATGAAATGGTGTCAAGGTGAAAATATTAAAAGTGATAGTAATGATGCATTAAGAAGGGCTTCATCTATTGGATATTTATATAATGATTTAGATAGTATTATTAATCAAACTGATAAATTAACTATGAATTGTTATGATACCGCATTAGCTATATCAAGTGCGAGAGTTTTAAATTCTATTATTTATAATGGGAGAATGGGTAATTCAATAAATAAGGCAGAAACTATTTTTTGTCCAATTTCAAAGCCTATTGATAAGATAAGACTTTCTAATAAGTTTAACCCAAGCTGTGCTATTTTAAATGATTGTGAGGAAGTTTTATTTCAAAGTGTTAATTTTGAAGATGCGATCAGAAAAGCTATTTCTTTAGGTGGAAATGTTAAAGCAAATGCGGTTATTACTGGTTCTATGGCGGAAGCTTTTTATGAAATTCCTGAAGATTTAAAAAATGATGCTTTGAATAAATTGCCAAAACAATTTGAAATTATTTTATCAAGTGGTTATCAAAAGGTTAAAAAATTATAGTTTGGAGGAATAGAATGAGAGAATTTACAGAACAAGAAAAGGTTAGAAGAGATAAAGTAGAACTTTTAAAAGAAAAAGGTGTTAAGCCTTTTGGTGGAAGATTTGATGTCACTTCAAATTCAAAAATAATTAAAGTGGAACATGAAAATCAAAGTAAAGAAGAATTAGAAAATTTAAAAGATCATGTTGTAATTGCAGGTAGAATTATGACAAAAAGAAGAAAGGGAAAAGCTGGATTTTTCCATATTCAAGATAAGTTTGGTCAAATACAAATATATATTAGTATAAATGAAGTGGGTGAGGAGGCTTATGATTTATTTAAAGCTTCTGATTTAGGTGATATTGTTGGTATTGAAGGAGATGTATTTAAAACTAATACTGGTGAGTTAAGTGTTCATGCGACTAAGTATGTTCATTTAGTTAAGGCTTTAAAACCACTACCTGAAAAATTTCATGGTCTAACTGATGTTGAAGAAAGATATAGAAGAAGATATGTTGATTTAATTATGAATGAAGAAGCTAGAAAAATTGCTTTTACAAGACCAAAAATAATAAGAACTATTCAAAGATATTTAGATAATTTGGGTTATACAGAAGTTGAAACTCCAATTTTAAATCCTATTTTAGGAGGAGCTGCAGCTAAACCTTTTATTACTCATCATAATGCTTTAAATATGCCATTTTATTTAAGAATTGCAACTGAACTTCCTTTAAAAAGATTATTAGTAGGAGGAATGGATGCTGTATATGAAATAGGACGTATCTTTAGAAATGAAGGTGTTGATAAAAAGCATAATCCTGAGTTCACAACAATTGAGCTTTATAAGGCTTATTCTGATATGTATGGAATGATGGATATTGCTGAAGGTATTTTTTCTACAGTATGTAAGGAAGTAAATGGTGGCTATGAAATTGATTATATGTCACATCATTTAAATTTAGCGCCTGGTTATAAACGTATTCATATGGTTGATGCTATTAAAGAAGCTTGTGGTGTTGATTTTTGGAAACATATGAGTTTAGAAGAGGCTAAAGAATTAGCTTTAAAATATCAAGTTGAAATTGAGGCTCATTTTGAATTTGGTCATATTGTTAATGCTTTCTTTGAAAAATTTGTTGAAGAGACTTTAATTAATCCAACATTTGTTTATGGACACCCTGTAGAAATAAGTCCACTTGCTAGTAAAAGTGAAGATCCTAGATTTACTGAAAGATTTGAATTATTTATTTGTGGTATGGAATTTGGTAATGCTTTCACTGAATTAAATGATCCAATTGATCAATATGAAAGATTCGAAAATCAATTAAAAGAAAGAGAATTGGGTAATGATGAGGCAAATGAAATGGATTTGGATTTTGTTGAAGCATTAGAATATGGTATGCCACCTGCTGGTGGAATGGGAATTGGTATTGATAGATTAGTAATGCTTATGACTGGAGCGGAAACTATAAGAGAAGTATTATTATTCCCTCATATGAGAAATAAAAAAGAAGTAAAACATTCTTTAAAAGTGGAAAATAAAAAAATAGATTTTTCTAAGGTTAAAATTGAACCTTTATTTGAAGAGTTTGTTGATTTTGATATATTTAGTAAATCTGATTTTAGGGTAGTTAAGGTAAAAGATTGCACACCTGTTAAAAAAAGTGAAAAATTACTTCAATTTACTTTAGATGATGGAACTGGTAGTGATCGCATAATTTTAAGTGGTATTCACGCTTACTATGAACCTGAAGATTTAATAGGTAAAAATTTAATTGCTATTACTAATCTGCCACCTAGAAAAATGATGGGTATTGATTCATGTGGTATGCTTTTAAGTGCAGTTTGTGAATACGATGATAAAGAAAAATTAAATCTTATAATGGTTGATGGTAATATTCCAGCTGGATCAAAATTATATTAAGCAAATTTAAATATTTGCTTTTTAATGTTTATTTAATAAAAATATGTTTTAATTTAAAAGGTGATTTGATGAAAATTTTAATTATTGAAGATGAATTTGCTTTAGCTGATGTTATAAAAGAAAGATTAATAAAAGAAAATTATTTTGCGAAAATATGTACTGATGGTGAAGAAGGTTATTATGAAGCTTTAAATAATTATGATTTAATTATATTAGATGTTATGCTTCCTAATATGAATGGTTTTGATATTTTAACTAATTTAAGAAAAAATAATATAGATAGTAAGATAATTATGCTTACTGCTAAATCAATGATAGAAGATAAGCTAAATGGTTTAGAAAATGGAGCAAACGATTATTTAACTAAACCTTTTCATATTGATGAGCTTGTTGCTAGAGTAAATATACAACTTGATTTTTCTAAAAATAATAATGAAATATCATATGGTGATATAAAATTAAATATTAAAAATTCAAAATTAACATGTGTAAAGACAAATGAATCAGTTGAACTTATTTGTAAAGAATTAGAACTTTTAGAATATTTTTTAAAAAATCCTGAACAAATATTATCAAAGGAACAGTTATATGATAAAGTTTGGGGAGCCGAAAGTGAAGTGTGGTCAAATAATTTAGAAGCTTATTTATCTTTTATTAGAAGAAAATTAAAAGCTATAGGGTCATCTATAAATATTAAATCAGTAAGAGGTTTGGGTTATAAGGTGGTTAAATGAAAAAATTAAAAAATCAAATATTTATAACTATATTTTCGGTATTAACTTTTTCTGTATTGACTTTTATTGTAATATTTAATACTCAAAATTATTTGGAAAAATATAGTTCTATTAGAAATAATTTAAATGTTTCTAATCAAAATCATGATATGCCTCCTAAATTAGAAAATGATGACAAAAATGATGATAAAAAAACAATAAAATTTATGGATGCTGTTATGTATACTGTTTTATTAGATAATGGCAATATAAAAGATGTTATAAACCATTCTAATGATGGTATTTCTGATAATACTATTAAAAAAATAGCTAAAAAAATTTTAAATGGAGATTTAAAAAAAAAACATATTGGATTTTTATATTTAGAAAATTATTCATATACATATAATGAAAATGAGTTAGTTATACTTGACAATACGAAAGTTAAAAATGAATTATTAAAATCATTATATATATCTATTTTAATTTTTATTATTTTAGAGGTTATAATATATAAACTATCAAATCATATTACATTAAAAATAGTTAAACCAGTTAAGATGAGTTTTGAAAAACAAAAAACATTTATAGCTGATGCGTCACATGAACTTAAAACACCACTTTCAGTAATTATTGCTTCGTCTGAAGCACTGCAAGATAATCCAAATGAAACAAAATGGCTTAAAAATATTAAGCTAGAGGCTGAAAGAATGAATTTATTAATAACAGATCTTTTAGAACTCGCATCAAGTGAGGTAAAACCTAAACAATTAAAATTAGAAAATATATCAAAAATAATATCGCTTCAAGTTTTAACTTTTGAGGGGAAAGCTTTTGAGGAAAATATAAAATTAAAATATGATATAAAAGATAATATTAATATGAAAATAGATGAAAATAGTATTAAACAATTAACTGAAATATTGCTTGATAACGCAATTAAACATTCATATAAAAATGAGACAGTTGAAATAAATTTAAATAAAGAAAAAAATAACATTATTTTAACTGTTAAAAATAAGGGTGATGAAATACCAAAGGGTGAAGAAGAAAAAATTTTTGAAAGGTTTTATAGAATAGATAAATCAAGAAATAGAAAAGAAAATAGATATGGGTTAGGTCTTGCAATTGCAAAAAATATTGTAACAAACCATGGTGGAGTAATTAAAGCTTCTTCTTTTAATAATATAACAATATTTACGGTTATATTTAAAAATAATTAATTGAAGCGGAACAAGTTTTAGATGAAAATGGATCAAACTAAAAAAAGTTTGATTTTTTAATTTTCATTTAATAAAAAAATATTATTATGTTTATGGAAAGGAAAATAGGTGATAAAAGAATAAAATTTATAAAATAAAACATATTATAAAAGAAAGGAAGATAAAAATGAAAAGAAGTATAAAAAATATTATAACAGTTTTTGTGATTATTTTAGGAATTGCTTCTATCTTTGTAACAGCTAATTTATCTAAAAATTCTCAAAATAGTTCATTTCAGAATGTTTCTCAAGGAATGAACAATTCTAATCAAACACCGCCTGATATGCCAAGTGGTAATAATCAAACACCACCAAGTGGTAATAGTTCAAATGATTCTAATTCATCTAATGGTTCAAGTGAATCAAATGATTCTAGTTCATCTGATAATTCAAATTCTAATGAATCAAGTGGCCAGCAAATGCCGGGTGGAAATCAGGGGTCAAATGTGCCACAAATGCCAGGTGGAGGGCAAGGATCAAATGGTCAACAAATGCCAGGTAGTAATTCTGAACAAAATAATTCAAATGATTCACAAATTATTTATTATGTTATATATGGTGTAGAAGGTTTTGTAATATCTAGTGCGTTTATGTATTTATTACTTTCTCATTTTAATAAAAAAACATTTAAAGAAACATTTAGTAATAAAGACAAAATAATAATTGAAATTTTATCAGTAATTATATTAACAGCGGTAATTACATTTGTATCTTTAAATATAAAAACAGAAACTAAAAGTAGTAATGTTACATATACAGCTTCTAAAGAAATAACAACTGATACTACAGTAACAAGTGGAACTTATTCATCAAGCAAATCTGATGAGAATGCAATAATAGTAGATGGTAGTAAATCTACTATTTCGAATATAAAAGTAAATAAAACAGGAAATTCTAATAGTGGTGATAATAGTAATTTTTATGGTAATAATTCAGCTATTTTAGCTAAAAATAAAGCTAATTTATCTTTAAAAAATATAACAGTAACAACTAAGGCTGATGGAGCTAATGGTGTATTTAGTTATGGGGGATCTGCTACTACAAATAATTCTTCATCAGATGGAACTACAGTAAATATATCAGATTCTAAGATAACAACAACTGGCGATAATGCGGGTGGTATTATGACAACTGGTGGTGGTAAAACTAATGCTACTAATTTAATTATTACAACAAGTGGAACGTCATCTGCTGCTATAAGAACAGATAGAGGTGGCGGAGAGGTTACTGTAAATAAAGGAACGTATACAACAAATGGTAAAGGGTCTCCTGCTATTTATTCAACTGCTAATATATCTGTTAAGAATGCCAAATTAATTTCTAATGTATCTGAAGGAGTTGTTATTGAAGGAAAAAATACAGTTACTTTAAACAATTGTACTCTTACAGATACTAATAGTAAATTAAATGGTAAATCAACAACTTATAAAAATATTTTTATTTATCAGTCTATGAGTGGTGATGCTTCAGAAGGAACGGCTACATTTACATCAAAAAACAGTACAATTACAACAAACAAAGGTGATAGTTTTTATGTTACTAATACATCTGCTGAGATAAATTTAGAAAATAATAAGATTGTTAATAATGATAAATCTGGTAATTTCTTAAGAATTCAAAAAGATTCATGGGGAAATAGTGGATCTAATGGTGGTGATGTTGCTTTAAATATGACTAAACAAAGTGTTAAGGGAAATATTGAGGTAGATGAAATATCTAGTTTAATTATGAATTTAAAAACAAATTCTTATTATGAAGGAACTATAAATGGTTCTAATAGTGCTAAAAGTATTAAATTATCGCTTGATAAATCTTCTAAAATTAAATTGACTGCTGATAGTTATGTATCTAGTTTAACTGATGAAGATGAAAGTTATAGTAATATAGATTTTAATGGATATAAATTATATGTAAATGGTAAGGCAATAAATTAAAAAATATTTGCTTTTAGATAAATATATATTATAATTAGTGTAGGAGGGTTATATGAAACAAGGCTTTACACTAATTGAATTACTTGCAGTTATTGTTATTTTATCTATTATTGCATTAATAACAGTACCTATTGTTTCTAATACAATCGAAAATTCTAAAAGAGATTCTTTTAAACGAAGTATAGAAGAGATGAAAAATATGGTTGATATGGATTATAATGAAAATGCTAGAAGTGGCGCAGTAACGTATCAATTTCAAAATAATACTTTAATTTGTTTAAAATGTGATAATAATGAAGATTTAGAGTTAGATTTTACTGGCAAGGTAAAAGATGCTAAGGGAACTATTGTAAATAACAATGGACAGATAACACTTACTATTGAAAATAGTAAATATAAAGCTACAAATGGTAGTGATGATAAAGTAAAAATTGTTAAAAAATAATCATAAAAAAAATATCTCCTAATATAATTAATTAGAATGTACTAGGAGGGATAGTTATGATTAATAAAAGAAGCTTATGGTTTTTAACTTTATTTAGTTTGATTTTAGTCTTAAGTATTTATTATATAACGATGCCAAGTGAACTTTTAATGGCAACTAATAATGGTAGTAAGAAAACTCAAACTGTAGCTGTAGATGAAAGTAGTGAAAGTGCGCAGCTTGTTGCTTTAAGGGTTGAAGCTGAAGAAAAAATGCTTGATAAGATTACTGAATTAAAAAAGGTAATTACTAATTCAAAATCAACAACTGAAGAAAAAAATGCGGCTTTTGAACAAATGCAACAGTTAAACAAAAATAAAGGCACTGAAGAGTCTTTAGAAACTAAAATAAAAAACAATTTTAATTTGAAAGCTTTTGTTAGTATTGATGATACTATTAGTGTTGTTATTGATAGTAATAAACATGATAAAGCTTTAGCAAATAAAATTATGAGATCGGTTCAAGAAGAATTTGATAGTCAAAAAACAATTTCAGTTAAATTTCAAAAATAGTGAATTACATTTTTGTAATTCTTTTTTTGATGAAAAATTTATGTAAAAATTTTCGCAGATTATCTTATTTTTTTGTATAGGCTAGGAGGATAAAATTGTGAGAGCAAATAGGAAGAAAAATAATATTATAATAGGAGGATTATGTGTGATATTATTAATTATGACAGTAGGATATGCGGCATTTAATACTAATTTAGTATTGCCATCCTCTTCCTTGTATGTTTGCTATTGGTTCTTTGTCAGCAGTGAAGGCTGCCTTTTCAGTGGCTTTGCTAACAACTTTGGTGGCGTCGCTTTAACTTGTCATCTGATATCTCATTAACAGAAAAAGGAACTGAGGGTAGTTCGTATCAAGTTGGGTAAAGAATTCAAATGAATTCTTTTTTGTTTTATTTTGTTGATTAAATTTTTTCAAATATTACCACAATAAACATAGGATATATTGAATAGAATATATTGAAAGGAGTCAAAACATGTTTGGCAATTTTGAAGAAGGAGCAAGAAAAATATTAGTAACTGCAAAAAAAGAAATGTATGAATTAAATCACCCATTTGTTTCATCAGAACATTTACTTTTAGGAATTTTAAAAAACAATAATGAAATTAGTGATAAATTAAAAGAATATGATTTAGATTATAAATCATTTAAAGAGGAAGTTATAAAAATAATTGGAAAGGGAAGTAAACCAAGTAAATGGTTTTTATATACACCTCTTTTAAAAAGAATATTAGAAAATGCAGTAGATGATGCGAAAGAAAATAATAGTGGTATTGTAACAATAAATCATCTATTTTCTAGTTTACTTGACGAAGGAGAAGGAGTTGCAATTAGAATTTTATCAAATATGAACATTGATATTGATGAGATATATAATGATTTTTCAGATAAGAAATTATATTCTAAATCAAATAAAAAATTACTTATTGAAGAAATAGGCGTTGATTTAAATAAAAAAGCAATTAATGGTTTTCTAGATCCTATTACAGGAAGAGATAAAGAAATAAAAAGAATATTAGAAATATTGTCTAGAAGAAGTAAAAATAATCCAGTATTAATAGGCGAAGCTGGAGTTGGAAAAACCGCAATTGTAGAACAACTTGCTCAAATGATTGTAAATGGTGATGTACCAATACCATTAAAAAATAAAAGAATCATAAATTTAGATATGTCATCTGCAGTTGCAGGTACTAAATACCGTGGTGAATTTGAAGAAAGAATGAATAAAATTTTAAAGGAAATAGAAAATAATGATGATATCATTTTATTCATTGATGAAATTCATACATTAGTAGGTGCAGGAGGCGCTGAAGGAGCTATTGATGCATCTAACATATTTAAACCAGCATTAGCTAGAGGAAAAATAAGATGTATTGGAGCGACCACAACAGAAGAATATAAAAAATATATCGAAAAAGATAGTGCTTTAGAAAGAAGGTTTCAAAAGATTTTAATAGAGGAACCATCACGTAATGCAGTAAAAGAAATTCTATTAAATTTAAAAACAATTTATGAAGATTATCACAAAGTTATTATTGATGATAATATTATTGATTTGATTATAAAACTATCTGATAAATATATTTATAATCGTAATGAACCAGATAGATCAATTGATGTACTAGATGAAGTTTGTGCGAAAGTTAGCTTGAAAGAAAATAAATCATTAAAAGATTATGGAAAATATACAAAAAAATTAAAAGAAACAATAAAATTAAAAAAGAAATCAATATTAGACAATGATTTTCAAAAAGCAAGTATTTATAAAAATGAGGAATCTTCATTAATGAATAAAATAAATAATTTAGAACTACAGCTTTGCAAAACAAATAACCAAAAAGTAACTAAATTAGATGTTGCTGAAGTAATTCATGATAAAACAGAAATACCTATTTACGAAATATTAAATGAAAAAATAAATTCGGTTAAACAATTTGAAAAAATATTATCCAAATCAATTATTGGACAAAAAGAAGCAATAAAAGAAGTAACAAAAATTTATAAAAAAATAAAGTTAGGTTTTAATGATAAATGTTTTTCATTTTTATTTTGTGGTCCATCAGGAGTTGGAAAAACTGCTTTATCGCGTTTATTCGCAAAAAATTTAGTTGGAAACAATATTATTAAATTAGATATGAGTGAATATAAGGAAGGACATAGTATAAGTAAATTGATTGGTTCACCAGCTGGATATGTTGGATATGATAATCCACCAGTATTAGATGAAATTAGAAATAAACCATATTCTGTATTAATATTAGATGAAATAGAAAAAGCTCATATGAATGTAATTAACTTATTTTTACAAATATTAGATGAAGGAAAAATAAAAAACAGCAATGGTAAAGAAATAAGATTTGATAATGTTGTTATCATTATGACATCAAATGTTGGATTTCATGAAATAAATGTTGGATTTAACAAAAGTCTTAAACAGTTTCGTTTAAATGAAAAATTTTCAATTCCATTTATGAATAGAGTTGATAAAGTAATTGAATTTAATTTTTTAAATAAAGAAGATATATTAAATATAGTAAAGTTAAAATTGAAAGAATTTAAAGAAAAATATAAAAATAAAATTAACATAAAAATAAATAAAGAAATTTATAATGAAATATTATCATTAGTTCAATATAAAGAATATGGAGCAAGAAAAATTGATAAAATAATAAAAGACAAATTAGAACCAATAATCATAGATAATATTATAAATAATAAGAAAGAAATATGTGTTAAAACTATAAAACAATATACATAAAAAAATTGGCCATTAAGTCAATTTTTGGTTGTATTATAAATAGTGTTGGTGAGTGTAAATCACTACACTGTTTTTATTAAA
>CAVKUP010000026.1:0-13531 GCA_963659735.1 bacterium | reverse complement strand
TGCTATTGTAATATGAGCGTATTAGTTTTATGTTTTTTCTTAAATTTGATATAATTATAGTGAGGTGTTATATGACTGATATTGAAATTACACATAGGGCAAAATTAAAAACAATAAATAAAATAGCCCATATGATTGGATTAAACGATAATGATATTGATATGTATGGTAAATATAAAGCCAAAATAAATGTAAAAAAAGGCGAAAAAAATGGCAAATTAATATTAGTAACGTCAACAAATCCAACACCATTTGGCGAAGGGAAAACAACAATGGTTATTGGCATTCATGATGCAATGAGAAAATTAGGCTATAATAGTTTAGCTACATTAAGACAACCATCATTAGGACCTGTTTTTGGAATTAAAGGTGGGGCGACTGGTGGTGGATATTCTCAAGTGGTGCCAATGGAAGATATTAATCTTCACTTTACAGGTGATATTCATGCAATAACTGCCGCAAATGATTTACTTTGTGCAGCTATAGATAATCATATCTTTCAAGGAAATAAATTAAATATAGACAAAAATAAAATAACAATAAAAAGATGTATAGATATAAATGACAGAGCACTAAGAAATATTACTGTTGGAAAAAAATTATTAAATAACGTTTCACATGAAAGTGGTTTTTGTATTACAGTTGCAACAGAACTTATGGCGATTCTTTCTTTAGCTAATAATTTATCAGATTTAAAAAAGAAAATAAGCAATATAATAATTGCATATGATATAAATGATAAACCAATATATGCAAAAGATTTAAAAATAGAAAATGCTTTAACAATTCTTCTTAAAGATGCAATCAAACCTAATTTAGTTCAAACACTTGAAAATAATCCTGTAATAATACATGGCGGGCCATTCGCAAATATTGCTCATGGATGTAATTCATTAATTGCTACAAAATTTGCTTTAACCCATTCAGATTACGTTATTACAGAAGCAGGTTTTGGTGCTGATTTAGGTGCTGAAAAATTCTTTGATATCAAATGCCAAAAAGGCAATTTAAAACCAAACGTTATTGTTATAAATACAACTGTAAGAAGTTTAAAATATAATGGTGCTGATTCATTAAAAAAAGGCATTTCTAACCTTAAAGTTCATATATTAAATATGAAAAAATATTTAGACAATATAATCGTTTGCCTAAATAAATTTAAATGTGATAGCATAAACGATATAGAATATATTAAACAATTTGTAACAGATATGAATGTAGAATTTGAAATATGTGATTCATATCAAAATGGAAGTAAAGGTGCACTTTCACTTGCAAAAAAAATAATAAAAATGACAGACAAAGATATAAAGTTTAATTATTTATATGACATTAATGATACTATAAAAAACAAAATAGAAATACTCTCCAAAGAGATATATCATGCCAAAACAATAAAATATGATGAAAAAGCAACAGAAAATATCTTAAAAATAGAAAAATTACATCTAGATAAATTGCCATTGTGTGTTTGTAAAACTCAATATTCAATAAGTGATGATTCAAAAAAATTGGGATTTCCAAAAGATTATGAAATAACTATTAAAAATGTTGAAATAAACAATGGTGCTGGATTTATTATAGTTTATATGGGAAATATAGTAACTATGCCTGGCTTATCAAAAAAACCAGCTTATGAAAATATGTATATTGATGAAAATGGTAACATTGAAGGATTGTTCTAAATTATTAATAAAGGGCTGGGTAGAAATGAATAATTTCTACTTAGCTTCTTTTTTTACTTTAAAATATAAAAAACCCCAGAAAATAACTTCTGGAGCCATATGTGAAACAATCTAATTGACGAAAGAAGATGTGTCACATAAATTATTTTAACATAAAAAGTTCTATTTTTATAGTCTCTTCAAACAAAGCACATTGAGGAATGTGAATAATGATTGAAAATTACAAAATCAATTAACTATATGAAGTAAATGATACTACAGATAATATCTTATATTACAAATTTATGCAAAAAAATTTCGTAGAATATCTTAATCTACGAATCTTTTAGTATACACTAATCATAACAAATATAAGGGTAAATTGCAAATACTAAGTATCAAAAAAATTATAAAAAGATTAAATTTTAAATTTTAACATTTCCTTATAAAATAAGGGTAAACTAAAATTTTAGAGTATCAAAGAATAAGATAATCTTTGATACAGGCTAGGAGGATAAAATTGTGAGAGCAAATAGAAGAAAAAATAATATTATAATAGGAGGCTTATGTGCGATATTATTAATTATGACCGTAGGATATGCGGCATTTTATAGTCAGCTAAAAATAAGTGGAACATCTAAAATAACATCAAATTGGGATATAGAAATTACTAATATTAGAAGTACTAATTTTGAAACAAATGCATATAACATAAAAGATCCAACTTATACTTCAAATTCAGCAACTTTTAATGCAGGGTTTAAAGTTCCAAATGATGAAATGTATTATGAAATTGAAATCAGTAACTTGGGAACAATAGATGGTCAAATTTCTATTGCTGATTTAAATTGTGGAAATAATGCTGCCTTTTCTTGCTATGTGTGGCAGACTTCAGATAAATATTATGATGATAATTGGAAACGTAATGGTGATTATTCAAAGAGTGAATTTATGTATTCTGAAGGATCTTCCGATTTAACTAATTTAAATTTTTCAATAAAACAAGGTGAGAAAAAATATTTATATGTTGAAATTAAATTTGAAGATGTATCAAGTATGCCAGATAATTTAACAAATAATATTAAGTTAACTTTAAATTATATTCAATATAATCATGTTATCGATTCTGAACCCGTTATGATGGCAAGAGATGAGTCAAAAGCTTTTTGGCAATCAGCCTATAAGGATAAAATATCGACAGTAGATGTACTTACAAATAAAGATGTGCCTAGTGATGCAGTAGAATCATGGGATGTATCAAAAAATGGTAATGGTGCAGTAATGGCATGGATAATAGATGACTCTGAAAATAGTGGAATGTATAAACTCTATATAGGTGGGGATGGTGGAGTATATGCCCCTAATTATTCAGTTCTACTTTTTAGTGGATATAATTCCAGCTTTGGTAAGACTACATCAATGAATTTAGGTAACTTAGATACAAGTAAGGTAACATATATGAGTGGTATGTTTTATGAGTGCAGCAGTCTTCCGAGTTTAGATGTAAGCAACTTTGATACAAGCAATGTAATAAGTATGGATTCTATGTTTTATAAATGCAGCAGTCTTACGAGTTTAGATGTAAGCAACTTTGATACATCAAATGTAAAATATTTAAGTGTAATGTTTGATGGTTGCACCAGTCTTACCAGCTTGGATGTAAGTAATTTCAACACTTCGAATGTATTAAATATGGCTTATATGTTTTATAACTACGGTGGTGATAAAATAAAGGGAATAGAAAATTTTGATACAAGTAATGTATATTATATGCATTATATGTTTTATGGGTGTAGTAATTTAACTTCATTAGATTTAAGCAAATGGAACACCTCAAAAGTAAAAATGATGAAAAGTATGTTTGAAAATAGCAAAAAATTAGAAGTAATAAAATTATGTGATTTTGATACATCAAAAGTAACAGATATGGACCGAATGTTTGAATATGATTATAGTTTAAAACATGTTTATGTAGGTTCCAAATGGACAACCGCAAACGCATCAACAACAGATATGTTTACTGGTAGTGGAGTATCAGAAGTAACAAAGGAACAGTGTTAATTAAATTAAAAGGATAAAACTTTTAATTTTTTTGATATAAAAAAAGGAAATTGATAATTTACGCCTTATGTTAATAGATGAAGGGGTAATTTTTTATAGGAAGTAATGACATTATGGAAATCAATAAGAAAAAAGATTTTTTAAGGTTTCTAGTAATTTAATGTTTAAAGTAATATTTTGCGATGAGAAAAAGATTTATTAAAAGAATTAATATATTTAAGTTTAAAAAGTTTTATTAATAAAGATGTTAAAGATTTTAAAACGATATCTTTTGAATTATCTAAAAACATATTAAGTGAAAAGGGAAAAATATAAGTGTGGGCATACAAATGGTTGCTGAAATAACAGAATTACAATAAATTGATAATATGTTTTAAAAAAATAACCTACACAGAAATGTGTAGATTTTTAATTATTAAAAACTGATAAATATTTCTAAATATCAGTTGTCTAAATATTCTTTAATAGCTAAAGCAATTCCCTTTGCGTAGCCATTAGTGTTTGATAATATGTTATTTAAATTTTGAACATTATCAATATATCCTAATTCTAAAAGGTATCCTTCAGCTGTGCAGTTTGAATTATAATATGGATTTTTTCCATATTTTTCATTACTTCCATCAACGTAAGCACCAGTTGCAATGCCTCCAATTTCTCTTGTTGTATAATAATATGGAATATTATTGATTAATCTTTGATAAATGCCATCTGAAACTTTATATTCTTTTTTATTAGAACTGTTAGTATTTCCGTAAGTTTTAATGTTTTTAACAAGTGTTTTAGCAAAGTCTAATTTAGTGTTATTCGCAATATAAATTTCTAATCCTTTAGAGGTTGATAATCCGCCTGGTATGTTAGTTGAATTGTTGTGAATGGCAAAATTAAATTTAGATTTAACTTTATTAGCCGTTGTTGCAGATCCCATATCACCATAAGTTTCTAAACTTTCAGTTTTACTATTTCTAGTTAAAATTACTTTATAACCCAATTTTTCTAATTCTTTTTTAACTTCTTTTGATATATCAAAATTGATATCACTTTCTTTATAAAGCGTGCTGTTTTTACATGTTTCATTAACAACAGCATCACCATTTTTGCATACCATCATTCCGGAATCTTTGCCATCGTGGCCAGGGTCTATTGTAATGTCATATACATTTTCTGGTAATTTGGTTTGTTTAATATTAAATTTTAATAAATCATCTTCCCATTTGATATCAATTTTATTATTAGAATTATTTTTTGTTATTGTATAATAAGTTAAATTTTTATATTTTGTTTTATTTTTTAATGATATATATTTAAATTTATCATTATTTATAACTTTTAATAGCAAATAATAATTTCCCTTTTTTAGTTTTTCTAAATTAATTCCATCATTTATATATTTACTTGTATAAAATGTATAATCATTATTGCTTTTTGAAATGTTAAAATTTAACTTTATTTCATCTTTTCCATTAGAAAGAACAAATGATGGATTAGATAAATTATCATCTAATTTAAAATTACCTTTAAAATTCAAATGAATGCCATAAATATCATAATATGTAATATTTACTTTGTTTTTAACATCAATTTTATTTTTAAAATCATTTTTATAATAAAAGCCAATAACAATTAATATAATTATTATAAGCATAAACCATTTTTTATTTTTTTTTCTTTTTTTACGTCTCATAAATCATTACTTCCTAATTTGATTATAACATTTTAAAATATATTTGATATAAATTATTGTAGTTATTTACAATTTCATGTAAAGAAAATAGTATTTTATGTCCTACTTTACACAAAATATAAAAGAAAAATAAAAAAAAGTTTTCTTTTCTCTTTAATTATGATAAAATTAATTGTAGCAAAGGTATATTTTTTACTTTAAGGAGGATAAATATGGGTTTAATTAAGAAAATCATGGGAGAGGAAGAAGATGTTTTTTCCGCACCTGTTGGTGATAAATATTATGATTTAAAAACGGAAGAAGCTTTAACTGAAGAAGGTGGAGCAAAAATGATATTGCTTGAACCTAGAGCTTATTCAGAATCACAACAAATTGCAGATCATTTAAAAAAAAGAAACACTGTTGTTGTTAATCTAAAAAGGGTAACACCTGAACAAGCAAAAAGAATTGTTGATTTCTTAAGTGGTACAATTTATGCGATTAGTGGTGATTTGCAAAAAATTGGTGGGGGTATTTTCCTTTGTACACCAAATAATGTAAGTGTTCAAGGAAAAATAACAAATGAAACCGATGGTAAAGGCATACATGATAATGATAATATAGATATTGAGTGGTAGTGTTCTAAAGGCGAGGGAAGAATATGGAAAAATTTACAAGGACGATTAGAGGTTACGATCCTGATGAAGTTAATGAATTTTTAGATCAAGTTATAAAAAAAGTTGAAAAAATGGTAGCTGATATTGATGCTAAAAATAAATTAATCATTGAAAAAAATGAAAAAATAAAATTTTTACAATCAAAGTATGACGAGGCAAATGCTTTGAAAGAAAAACTCGCTCAATATGAAAGAATGGAAAGTACACTTAATCATGCTATTATTATGGCTCAAAAAACTTCAGATCAATTAAAGGTATCTGCTCATAAAGAATGTGATATCATATTAGATGATGCTAAAAAGAATGCTAGTAGAATAGTTAATGATGCATTAATGAAAGCTGAAAAAATAGAAAATGATGCTGATGTAATGAAACGAAATATTAATGTGTTAAAAAGAAGATTAAAAAATATTATTGAATCACAATTAGAAATAATTGATGATATTGATAAATTAGATATGTAAAACAAATGATGGAACTGTTATATTAAAATAAGTTTAAAGAGAGCTAATGGGTGATGTGAATTAGTAACTATTTAATATATGTATCATTCCTGATGTTTCTTTTTGAAGTGATTTAGAAAAGAACGGTAACGCGTTATAGTTTTGAGTGTATTTTATAAAATAAGGTGGTACCGCGGGCATGCTCGTCCTTAATCTAGGATGGGTTTTTTTATTGTCTGCACACCCTTAGTGTGCTATAATTAATGAAAGGTGATGGAAATGCAATATAAAAATTTAAATATAAATTATGTTAGATATGGAAATAAAAAAAACGATACTGTTGTTTTATTGCATGGATGGGGACAAAATATTCAAATGATGAAGCCTATTGGTGATAATTTAAAAGATAAAGATGTTATTATTATTGACCTTCCTGGTCATGGTAAAAGCGATGAACCTAAGGAAGTATGGCTTTTAGATGATTTTGTTGAAATGATTCATGAACTACTTTTAAAAGAAAAAGTTGAAAATCCTACTTTAATTGGTCATTCATTTGGCGGTAAAATAAGTTTAATATATGCTAGTAGATATAAGGTTAAAAAATTAGTTTTATTTGGAAGCCCGTTTAAAGTTAAGAAAAACCCTAATAGTTTAAAAGTTAAAATACTAAAAAAAATTAAGTCACTTCCTGGTATGGAAAAATTAGCAGAGAAAGCTAAAAAACATATGGGCTCAACTGATTATAGAAATGCTTCACCTATAATGCGTGAGATTTTAGTTAAACATGTAAATACTGATATTACTGATTTAGTTAAAAAAATTAAATGTCCAACTATTATAATATGGGGCACTAATGATAAAGCGGTTAATATTGCTGATGCATATGAACTTGAATCTTTGATTAAAGATAGTGCAGTTATTGCTTATGAAGGATGTACGCATTATGCTTATTTAGAAAGGCTTGTTCAAACTAATAATATAATCAATAAATTTTTGGAGGAAAAATAATGGATAAAGATTTTTTAATATCATGCTTAGTTTATATTATTTATGTTTTTATTAAAAGCTTAAATAATATGCAAATGCTTCAGCAAAACAAATATAATAGAAAAAAAACATATTTAAAATGGATAAAAAATAATTTAAAAAAAGTATTTAAAGATTATAGTATTTTATTTATTATTTTTATAATTTTTAAAGATGAAAGATTATTAAGAGCTATATTTATTTTATTTTATATAGTTTTAGATATTAAAATGGAAATTGATAAAAAATATAAACAAAATAAATTACCTTTAAAATATACCTCTAGAGTGAAAAGGTTATTATTTACTAATACTTTAGTTATTATAATTCCAATAATAATTATGAGTTTTTATACTAAAGGTAATGTTAAGTTATTTTATTTAATATTAGGTTTATGTGCTTATTTAAATAGTTTATATATTTTGATTGCTCTTTTAATAAATACACCAGTTGAAAAATTTGTCGGTTATTATTTTAAAAGAAAAGCGATTAATAAAATTAAAAATATGAAATCATTAAAGGTTGTTGGAATTACTGGAAGTTATGGTAAAACTAGTAGTAAAAATATTTTAAATGATATTTTAAATATTAAATATAACTCTATGCCAACACCTAAAAATTTTAATACACCTTTTGGTCTAATGATTACAATCAATAACTATTTAGATAAATTTACCGATGTTTTTATAGCAGAAATGGGTGCTTGTCAAGGTGGGGATATTAAAGAGTTATGTGATTTAGTTCATCCTAAATATGGCATTATTACTAAAATAGGGGTAGCTCATTTAGCTACATTTGGTAGTAGAGAAAATATTCAAAAAACTAAATTTGAACTTATTGAATCATTACCATCCGATGGAATTGGTATTTTAAATGCGGATGATGAATGGCAAAAAAATTATAAAATAAAAAATAATTGTAAAATTAAGTGGATTGGTATTGATAATGAAGCTGATGTTATGGCTAAAAATATTAAATTATCTCCTAATGGTACTAGCTTTGATTGCTATTTTAAAGGCGATGATAAATCTTATAAGTTTGAGACTAAATTATTAGGTTATGCGAATGTTTATAATATTTTAGCTAGCATTTGTTTAGGTAAAGAATTTGGTATGAGTATAGAACAACTTCAAGCTGGTGTTTCTAAAGTTAAAGCTGTTGAACACAGATTAGAACTTAAAAAACAAGGTGATATTACATTTATAGATGATGCTTATAATTCTAATCCAACAGGTGCTTTAATGGCTTTAGATGTATTAAAATTAATGCCAGGTAAACATATTATAGTAACTCCGGGTATGATTGAACTTGGAAGTGAAGAATATAATAAAAATAAAGAATTTGGCCTACAAATGTCTTCAAGGTGTGATGAGGTTATATTGGTTGGAAAAGAAAAAACAAAACCAATTTATGAAGGCTTAATTGAAGGGGATTTTAATAAAAATAAAATACATGTTATAAATGATGTGTTAGATGCTTTTCCTTTAGTACAATCATTAAAAGAAAATGAAACTTATGTACTTTTGGAAAATGATTTGCCAGATATATTTAATGAAAGAGGGAAGATAAAATGATAAAAGTTGGAGTTATTTTTGGAGGAGATTCCGTTGAACATGAAGTTAGTATAATCTCTGCTTTACAAGCTATGGAAAATATTGATACAGATAAATATGAAATTATTCCAATTTATATTAGTAAAGATCGTCATTTTTATACAGGCGAAGCTTTAAGAGATATGGAAACATTTAAATATTTTGATAATATGAAAAAATTTGTTAAAGAAATTACTTTATGCCGTAAAGGTGATGAGGTAGTTGTGCAGAAGATTAAAGGATTTTTTGGAAGAAACGTTAATACTATTGATGTTGCTTTTCCAATTGTTCATGGTAAAGGTGCTGAAGATGGTACTTTATCTGGATATTTAGAAACTTTAGGACTTCCAGTAGTAGGACCATCCGTTTTAGGTGCTTCTTTAGGACAAGATAAAGTAGTTTTAAAACAAGTGTTAGAAGCTAATGGAATTAAAACGCCTAATTATGTTTGGTTTTATGATTATGAATATGATATGAATAAAGATGATATTATAAAAAATATTGAAAAAATAGGTTATCCAGTTGTTGTTAAACCAGCTAATTTAGGTAGTACAATTGGTATTAATACAGCTCATAATACAGATGAAGTTAAAAAGGCTATAGAAGAGGCTATAGAGTATGATAAAAAAATTGTTGTTGAACAGATGATACCTAATTTATTAGAACTTAATTGTGCGGTTTGTGGCAATTATGAATATATGGAAACTAGTTTAATTGCTCAAATGAAAATGAAACATGAACTATTAACTTTTGAAGATAAATATTTATCAGGTGGTAAGAAAATGTCTGGAGTTAAACAATCTGGCTCTATGTCTAATAGTGAATTTGAAATACCAGCTAAAATATCAGATGAGATGACAAATAAAATATATGAGATATCTAAGAAAGTATTTAGAGTTTTAAATTTAAAAGGTGTTAGTAGAATTGATTATTTAGTTAATGAAAAAACGGGTGATATTTATGTTAATGAACCTAATACTATTCCAGGCTCACTCGCATTTTATATGTATAAACCAAAAGGAAAAGATTATAAAACTTTAACTGATGAATTAATAAAAACTGCTATTAAAGATTATAAAAATGAAAATAGAAAAACATCTAGTTTTACATCTAATATATTAAGTAATTATAATGGAACTAAAGGATTTAAAAAGGGAGTTAAATAAGGAGGATTTATGGATTACAAAGATACGTTATTAATGCCAAAAACTGAATTTAAAATGCGTGGTAATTTGGCAGAAAATGAAGTTAAAATGAGAAATCACTGGGAGGATATTGATTTATATAGTTTAATTAAAAATAAAAACAAAAGTAATAAACCTTTTATTTTACACGACGGCCCACCTTATGCGAATGGTAATATTCATTTAGGTCATGCTTTAAATAAAATTTTAAAGGATTTTATTAATAGAAGTAAAATGATGGAAGGATATTATGTAGAATATATTCCTGGATGGGATACTCATGGACTTCCTATTGAACAGGCTGTTACTAATAGCGGTGTTGATAGAAAAAGCATGAGTGTAGCTGATTTTAGAGAGTTATGTAAAAAATATGCTTTAGAACAAGTTAATAAACAAAGAGAAGATTTTAAAATGTTAAATGTAATGGCTGATTGGGATAATCCTTATATTACTTTAACTAAAGAATATGAAGCAAGACAAATTGAAGTATTTGCTAAAATGGCACAAAAGGGATTAATTTTTAAAGGATTAAAACCTGTTTATTGGTCTCCATCTTCAGAAACTGCTCTAGCAGAAGCTGAAATCGAATATAAAGATAAAACAGATCCATCTATTTATGTACCTTTTACTGTTTGTGAAGGAAATGAATATGTATCTGAAGGCGATAAATTAGTTATTTGGACAACTACACCTTGGACATTGCCTGGTAATATGGGTGTGTGTGTTGGAGCAGATTTTGAATATTCTAAAGTTTCATATGATGACAGTAATTATATTGTCGCAAGTGCATTACTTGAAGATTTAATGAAAGAATTTGAATTTGATAAATATGAAGTTTTATCTACATTTAAAGGTAGTAATTTGGCTGGAGTTATTTATAAACATCCATTTATGGATAGAACTTGCCCTGTTATTACTGCAAACCATGTTACTTTAGATGCAGGAACTGGTTTAGTTCATACCGCACCTGCATATGGTGTTGATGACTTTATTGCTGGTAAAGCAAATAACTTAGGCATGATTAATGGTGTTAATGACCAAGGTATTTTAACTGAAGAATCTGGTATGTTTGAAGGATTATCTGTAGAAGATGCTAATAAAGTTATTCCTAAATGGCTTAAAGAAAATGGTTATTTACTTAAAATAAAATATATTACTCACTCATATCCACATGATTGGAGAAGTAAAAAGCCAATAATTTTTAGAGCTACTAAACAATGGTTCTGTAGTGTAGATAAAATAAAAGATGATATTTTAAATGAAATTGATAATAACATTGACTTCCACACTGAATGGGGAAGAGTTAGAATGCATAATATGATCAAAGATAGAGGAGACTGGTGTATTTCTCGTCAAAGAGCTTGGGGTGTACCAATTCCAATTTTCTATAATGAAGATGGTTCTGAAATTGTTGATTATGATGTTATGATGCATGTATCGTCTTTATTTAGAGAATATGGTTCTAATATTTGGTTTGAAAAAGATGCTAAAGAATTGCTTCCAAAAGGATATACAAATCCTGCTAGTCCAAATGGTGAATTTAAAAAAGAAACAGATATTATGGATGTATGGTTTGATTCTGGTTCTTCTTGGAATGGTACTTTGATCGAAAGAAAAATGCCATATCCAGCTGATATTTATTTAGAAGGATCTGATCAGTATCGTGGTTGGTTTAATTCTTCATTAATTTGTAGTATGGCTACTAATGGAAAAAGTCCTTATAAAGGTTTAATTTCTGCTGGGTTTGTTTTAGATGGTAAAGGATTTAAAATGAGTAAGTCATTAGGAAATGTAGTAAAACCAATTGATGTAGTAAGTAAACAAGGAGCGGATATTTTAAGACTTTGGGTTGCTTCAGTAGATTATACAGAAGATGTTAGATTTAGTGATGAATTACTTTCACAAGTTAAAGAGTCATACCGTAAAATTAGAAATACTTATAGATTTATGTTAGGTAATTTATTTGATTTTGATCCATCTTTAGATAAAGTATCTTATGATAAAATGCCTTTAACAGATAAATATATGTTAAATGAATTATCTACTATTACTGATAAGGTAATTAAAGAATATGACAATTATAACTATGATGAAATTTATAAAATTATTAATAATTATGTTAATAGTTTATCTAATTTCTATTTAGATTATACTAAAGATATTTTATATATTGAAAAATCAGATGATAATTCAAGAAGATCAGTTCAAACAGTTTTATATGAAATTTTAACCTCATTAATTAAATTGATGGCTCCAATTTTACCTTATACATCAGAAGAAGTTTATAATTTAATTCCAGGTAAAAAAGAAGTAAGTGTACATTTAGAAAATTTCCCTGAAGTTAAAAAATATAAAGATTCACAAGAAATCAAAGAAGTATTTGAATTATTCTTTGGTATTAAAAACGACGTTTATAAAGCTTTAGAAGAAGCTAGAGCTGATAAAATTATTGGTAAATCATTAGAAGCTAAAGTATTCTTGAAATTGCGTGATGAAGATAAAGAAACATTAAAACCAATTTTATCTAACTTAAAACAATTATTTATAGTATCTGATGTTGTATTAACTACTGAGGATGTTACTAAATATGAATATTGCTGCGTTCAAGTTCAAAAATTTGAAGGTGAAAGATGTGAAAGATGTTGGAATTATTTCAATGAAATTGATTTAACTGGTAATTTATGCCCAAGATGTCATAGTATTATAAATGAAAAATAGAATTACGTTTTTGTAATTCTTTTTTAAAGCAGGAAAGTAATAAAAAAGACTTAATTAAAAACCTAATAAGTAAAAATATTCACAAATAATTGCATTTCGCCTTCATATTTGCTATGATTAATGTAGGTAAAAAATATCAAAAACAATATAAAATCATGTAAGGACTGATATAAAATGAGAATAAAAAAATTACAAAAACAAAGAAGAATAATTATTTTAAGTGTTTTTATATTATTTATATCATTAACAGTAGGATATGCAGCATTTCAAACAAATGTAACATTAAAAGCCAAAGGAAATATAAAGGAAAAGCCAAGTATAACTGTAGACGGAGTTAAAATAGCAGTAGTAACTAAAGGAGATGGATTATATGTAGATGATAATGTACCAGGAAGATATGTTTATAGAGGAACTAATCCAGATAACTATATCAAGTTAGGTAGTGATATGTATAGAATAATATCAGTAGAGTCAGATGGAACACTAAAAGTAATAAAAAATGAAAG
>CAVKUP010000025.1:2269-13633 GCA_963659735.1 bacterium | reverse complement strand
GTACAAATGTAAAAATTATGTCTTCATCACAAATTTTAAGCACAGTTAATCACCACAAACTATATTATCACATCTAAAATATATGTCAAATAAAATTACCATAAAATTCTACTTTTATATTAAAAAAATAAATTCATAATAATAATGTAGTCTGATTTTAAAAAAAGGAGTTGATTATTTGTTTTATAAAAAATTTAAACAGGCTATCTTCTTATTTCTTTTAACATTTGTTATTATACCCATAAATGCATTTGCGTATTCAGATAGAATAATTGCAGGTGGACAAAACATTGGTATTTCACTTAATTCAAAAGGTGTATTAATTGTGGGAACATATGAAGTAAATAATACTTCTATAGCTTCAAACGCAGGCTTAAAAGCTGGTGATAGTATAATAAAAATAAATGATAACCAGATAAATTCTATTAATGAAATGGCAACTCAGATAAACAATAGTAAAGATAATGAAGTTAAAATAACTTATTTACATAATAATAAGGAAAAACAAACAACACTAAAACTTTATAAAGATGAAAATGGAATTTATAAAACTGGGCTTTATGTTAAAGATAGTATCACAGGTATTGGAACACTTACCTTTATTGATCCAAATACAAAAAAATTTGGAGCACTAGGTCATGAAATTCAAGAACAAACAACTGGCAAAATATTTGAAATAAAAGATGGTAAAATATTTCCATCTAAAGTAACAGGTGTTATACCAAGTTCTGATGGAAATCCTGGTGAGAAAAAAGCTGAATATAATAAAAATGAAAAAACTGGTGAAATTGAAGAGAATACAACTCAAGGAATATTTGGCAATTACACTGACAAAATTAAAAATAGTAAAACTTATAAAGTAGCAAAACCCAGTGAAATAAAAACTGGTAGTGCGAAAATATTAACAGTCTTAAGTGGTGATGTTGTTAAAGAATATGAAATAAATATTACCCAAATTAATACTGAAAAACAAAAAAATAAAAATTTTATATTTGAGATTACTGATAAAGATTTATTAAGTCAAACGAATGGTATAATTCAAGGAATGAGTGGCTCCCCTATTATTCAAGATGAAAATATCATAGGTGCGGTTACCCATGTTATTGTTGAAAATCCCCATAAGGGATATGGTATATTTATAACAAATATGTTAGAAGAAACAGAAAAATAAGAGAATTATCTCTTATTTTTTAAAATATCCTTTTAAATATAGGTATTTTTCGTATTAAATAAAATAATATATCTAATATAATAAAAACTATAATAACATTTAAAAATGCCCCTATAAACGAATTAAATACATATATCTTGTTTATAATAGAAAAATCATGAATAATTCCTATCAAAGGAACATGAAATAAATAAATACCAAACACAGAACTACTAGATATGGATATAAATTTTTCAAATTTCCATTTCTTTTTATTACCTAAATAATATTTAAATATTACAAATAAACACATTGATGAAATAGCAACAGGTAGATATGAAAATTCTAATAGAAAATCATTATAATCTCCTGTTGTCTTATAACAGCAAAATAAGTAACAAGCATTAATAATATTAGTAATTATAAAAGTAATTATACATATATAATTTTCTTTTCTATTAATCTTTTTTTTATTTATATAATGTCCAAAAACAAAATAACCTACAGCAATAGAAAACATGGTTGTTACAAGTCTATTATTAAATCCTAGGCTATAACTTATATTTCCTTTAAATAATATATAAATTATTGAACCACTAAATGATGGAATAAATTCCATAAAACTTGCCATAATTACAAAAAGTAAAATAAACATTTTATAATCTTTTTCTTTAAAACCCTTAATCATTTTTTGTAAAAATGGTAAAACAATATATAAACCTATAAGCATATAAATATACCATCCCCAATATGGTATATAATTATAATTCCCACCAGACCATATATAGAAAATAATTTTTAACGGATTTTTCTTGTAAAATATACAAAAGAAAATACAAGAAATTATATAAGCAATAAAAACTCTTACTATTCTTTTTGTAAATACTTCCTTATAACTAGTTTTTCTATTTAAAAGAAGTGCTCCTGATGCCATTATAAAAAGTGGCACAGCAACTTTACAAATAGAAAATAAAGTTAATTTCATAAATATACCTAAATTACTAGAAGGCATTACATACATATGTGTATGATTGTAAATTACAAATAATATAGCAAGAATTTTTAAAGCATCTAAATAAAGTATTCTATTTTTCATTTAAATCTTTTTCAGTCTCTGCAGTTATATAAATTGGTCTTGCTTTAACTTCTAGGTAAGTTTTTGATAAATACTGTCCAATAATACCAGTACATAAAAGTTGTACGCCACCTATGAAAAACATTATACATGCCATACTTGGCCATCCACTTGTAGGATCACCATATGTTAATGTTCTAACAATAATTAAAATTATTAACACAAAAGCTATAAAGCAAAATAATATACCCATAACAGAAGCTATTGAAAGTGGTGCGGTAGAAAAAGCCACAATACTTTCTAAGGAATACAAAAACAATTTAAAAAATGACCATTTTGTAGTTCCTGCAGCTCTTTCAATATTTTCATATTCAAGCCATTTTGTCTTATATCCAACCCATGAAAATATACCTTTAGAAAAACGATTATATTCTTTTAAAGATAAAACAGAATCTACCATTTGTCTTGTCATTAATCTAAAATCGCGTGCTCCATCTACTATTTCAGTTTTTGAAATTTTATTGATTAATTTATAATACATTCTCGCAAAAAAACTTCTAATTGGAGGTTCTCCTTTTCTTGTTACTCTCCTTGTTGCTACACTATCATATTCTTTTGTTTCTAATATATCATACATTTCTTTTAAAAGTGCTGGTGGGTCTTGTAAATCTGCATCCATTATAGCTGCATAATCACCAGTAGACGCTTCTAGTCCAGCATACATTGCTGCTTCTTTTCCAAAATTTCTTGAAAACGAAACATATCTAACTTGTTTATCTTTTTTAGCAAGTTCTCGCATTAATTCTAATGTTTTATCCTTACTTCCATCATTAACAAATATGATTTCAAAAATTGCCTCTTTATTAAATTCTTTTTCTACTTTTTTTACTTCTTCATAAAATATTTTTATCACTTCTTGTTCATTATAACACGGAACAATTAAAGATATTTTTTTCATTATCTCACCTCTACACTAATATTATCATATTTTATATATTTATTCTACACTTTTAATCACAATATCATCTGGAAGATTATAATAATCTTTAAAGGCAGCATAAGCCCAATAATCTTTATCAAGTGGATTATTAGCATCCACATGAAATCTGTCAAATGGTGCCTTTATTATTTTTGTCTCAAGCACCTTACTTTTACCACTTTGTACATTTTTAATTGATATATCTCTTTGCCTTTTTACATATCCAACATAACTATAACCATATACTTCAAATGATATTGAAAATATAAATAATATTATTAATATATATTTTAACAAATTAATATTTTCTTTTTGATAAAATAAATTATACATTGTAAAACATGCAATAATTAAATTAAAATGAAAATTCAACCTACCTGCTTCAAATTCATTTGTAATTATTAACGAATAAGATAAAGCATAAACACAAATTAAAATTGGAATTAAATTATAATCTTTATTTTTATAAAATATATAGCTTTGATATAGAAATAAAACAATTCCTATAATTAAATAAACATAATTATTTTTTGTAAGTGTGCATAAATACAAAATTATTATAATTAAATAAGGTTTAAATAATTTATCATTTTTTATAAAATAACCAATAGATAAAATTAAAAATACTGGAAATAAATTATATAAGTCTAGCGAAAATAAATTTTTAGAAATAATGCCAAGTGCAAGTAATGGATCAACACCACTACTCATCCTTCCTTGTGTAGAAGGAGCCAGATAAATAAACATAAATCCCATTATAGAAAATATTAATAAAATAATATATTTTAATGTAATATTTTTTTCTTTTAAAATTACTTTTTTTAGTATATAATCTGTTATTACTAATATAATTGTAAATATAGCTAAAGCTTCACATATCATAGATAAAATAAAACATAAAAATAAAGTTAATTTATATTTAGAGGTTAATCCATATTTTAAATAATAAATAATAAAACAAATCATTATTAAAAATACCAAAACATAATTAACAGACCCTGCAACCCAATATACTAAGTATTTATAATTATACATTATTAAAAATGAAATAATTGATCCTATAATTAAATAAATATTATTTATTTTTGTTTTAGATATTGTTTTAATAAAATATACCATACATATAATACATAAAACAATTACAAGAGGATTTAATATAGACCATAAATTTTTATCATATATTAATAAAAATTGAACAATTGAGTGCAGAAAAATTCTAGCATTTATATGAGAATAATCAAATATTTGATTACTTATAACTTCTTTTATATTAGTAATTCTTCTTCCTGCTCTAAAAAAAAGCGAATAAGGTAGATCATCATTTAAAATCATAGTTTGAAAATGACAATATATTAAAATCAAAAGAAAACAAAATAATAAACAAAAAGCTTTTTTATTATTTTTTATTATTTCTTTTAATAATAGAGTTTTTTCTTTTATTAATTCTTTCATATATATCTCCTAGCTGTTTTTATATAAATTATATACTATCATTTGTGTAAATGAATTAAATTGTTTCATATAAAATGATGAAAAACCACTTTTTAAATATTTATTTTTTTTATAATTTGGAAAATTATTATTAACATTTTCTGTAGCTTTTTCACAAGCTATTTTATATTCTTTTTTATTCAAATGAGCAGCTGCTTTAATAAATGTTTTATATAAATATCTAACATAACAATATTCTAATTCACTATAATATTCATCATAAAAATTATTATCTTTATAAAACTTTACAATACCATTAAAATTATCGATATAATCATATATTTTTTTATTATATGTTTTACTAATAGTTCCTTTTCTTTGAACATAATTAATAAGTGGCATTTTAACTACCGCTATATTTTTAATATAAGGAAATAGTCTATATAAAAACTCTACATCTTCATACCATACATTTTTTTTAAATAAAACTTTGTCAAATAATTCTTTTTTATAAATTTTATTCCATGCAGTTGGGTAGATATCTATCATCTGTTTTTTAATTTCTTCTTTATCATTTAAATCTTTTAAAACTTTAGAAGATATTTCTTTAGTATAATTACCATAATCTAATCTAACATCACATACAGCAACATCAAAATCTTTTGATATAGCTTTTTCATATAAATTTTTAAACATATCTAAATCCACATAATCATCACTATCAACAAAACCTATATAATTACTATTACATTTTTTAATTCCATAATTTCTTGCATCTGATAATCCCCCATTTTCTTTATCAAAACAAAATACTTTTTTAGGATAACTTTTAACATATTTTTCAATTATATTCTTACTATTATCATTACTTCCATCATTTACAACAATTATTTCAATATCACTTAATGTTTGATAAACTAAACTATCCAAACATCTTTCTAAATATTTTTCTGTATTATAAACAGGAACTACTATACTTACTTTTGGCATATCATCACCTACCCTTTAAGTTTGCTTATTAATTTTAATAATTTATAATGTTTATGATATGTTAAATAGCATATTAATTTAAATTTAAAACTTTTATTTTTATAATATTTATTGTTTTTAAAATTTTTATATTTTGAATTAATAATATCATTACATTTTTCTAAATATTTTTTACCATCTTTAAATACACTAAATCTTAATCCCGCACTATAAAGTAAGTGCTCAACATTTAAATATTGTAATTCTTCATAATATTCATCATATTTATTATTTTTAATAAATCTATCTTCTAATGAATTTAAAACTGCAAATATATCTAATAATTTATTATTAAATTTATTTTGATTCATTATAGATCCGTTTCTTTGATAATAATAATATAAATAATTATCTATTGAAGAAATTTTATTTGTTTTTAAAACTAAAGAAGGAATAAACTCTAAATCTTCATATAAAATTCCCTTTTTAAATTTAAATTCATCATCAAATAATTCTCTTTTAAAAATTTTATTACAAGCCATAGGAAATGCTATCATAAACTTTTTATAATCATCTATTTTTTGATTAATACATGGCACAATTTTACTATCATCCCAAATTTTATTAAAATTAAATGATACAATATCATACCCTTTAACTACTTCATTATATAAAATTTCTAAGGTGTTTTTTTCTATATAATCATCACTATCAATAAATAAAACATATTCCCCTTTAGCTTTACTTAATCCATAATTTCTTGCATCTGATAGTCCTCCATTTTTTTTTATAAAACCATAAACTAAATTAGGATATTTTTTTTCATATTTTTCAATTATTTTTTGACTATTATCAGGTGAACCATCATTAATACATAATATTTCATAATCTTCAAATGTTTGATTAACTAAGCTATCTAAACATTTTTCTAAATAATCTTCTACATTATATATTGGAACAATAATACTAATTTTCATCATTTTTCTCCATTTCTTTAAATAAATCAATCCACTTATTTATAATATTTTCAATTAAAAAATTATTTGAATATTCTTTACAATTATTAGAAAACTTCTTTAATGTATCTTCATCATTCATTAAATACATAAGTTTTTCTTTATATAACTTTTTATCATTTTGTTTAATAACATAACCAGTTTTATCTTTTAAAACTTCTTCATTAATAGATTCTCCATGATTAAATGTCACCGTTGGTATGCCGCATGTTGTAGACTCTATTATACTCATAGAAAATCCTTCAAATATTGAAGTGTTTAAATTAATAGAACTATTCAGCAAAACCTCTTTAGGGTTATCAGTAACACCTTTATAATTAATTTGATTATTATTATCTATTATTTTTTTACTTTCTAAATCAAATTCACCTAATCCATAAATATCAAATGACCAATTTTTAAAGCTTTCATCTTTAAAAATATCATTAACCATTTCAATCATTAAATTAATTCTTTTATTGTAATTTTCAATACGAGTAATTACGACAATTTTTTTATTTTGAATAACATTAGCTTTCTTTTCACAATCAAATCTTACAGGATTATATATACAAAAATTTTTATTAAAACCACTCTTTAAAGCTTTATTTAAAGCTGCCTTACTTAACCAAATATAACCATATATTTTACCATTATATTTTTTTAAAACATTAAAATTATCTTTTGCTTCATTTAAAAAATCAAATGACGCATGATGTTCATATAATGTTTTTGACAAATATTCATTTGGAATTCCATATAAAATTTGATAATGAGAAGCTATTATATAATCAGGTTTATTTAAAATAATATACTCTTTTAATTTTTTAAAATCATTTTTTAACTTTAAATGTGATTTAAAATATTTAAATATATTCTTAAAAAAAGAAATTAAATTTAATTTTTTAAGTGGCATTATAACATCTTTTTTTCTCATTAAATTCCATGAATCATTATTAATAATATCTAATTTAATATTCTTATCACACTTTAATTTTTTACCTAAACTATTTCTAATAGATAAAATACTAACATCATAACCTTTTTTCACTAAAGCCTCAGCTACCGATTTATTAACATACCAAACGCCACCTAAAGCATTTTCATTTTGTAAAAATAATACCTTTTTCATATTAACCACCTAATTATTTTCTATATAATTTTCTATATGTTTTATAAAATTTTCAGTATTACTAACATACTTTTTAGGCTTAAATTTTTTTACCTTTTTTAAAAGCTCATCTAACCTATCAAAATCATCTAAAGCAAGTAAATAACCTTTTTTAGAAAAATCACTAATTATTTGTAATTGATGATCATTAGTGTGCTCGCCAAATTCTTTTAACCTAGCTGCAGCAATTACTTTTTTTCCATTTTTAATTCCATTTAATATACTCGCAACTCCTCCATGAGTAATTAAAATATCACAATCCTTAACTAATTTATCAAACTTTTCATATTCAATTAATTCATATATTTTCATATCTTTACTTTCAAATTTAGTATAACCAGCTTGAACAATAACCTCATCTTTTATATTCCCATTATCTATTTGTTTTTGAACTGCTTCAAGTAATCTAGTAAAAGGTTTGTCTTGAGTTCCTAACGTAACTAAAATCATAAAATCTCTCCTTAAAAAATACCACCAAAATATTTAGCTTTTGGATAAAGTTTAAGCATACTTTCCCACTGCACAATAAATAAATCAGCAAATTTATAAACTAATTTACCTGTAATTGTTTTTGTCGTCATATTAGCAAATGTTTCAATAAATATAATTTTACATCCAAATATTTTACCTATGCAGCACATAGGACCAGCAACATGAGCTCCAGTTGAAACAATGTACTTAGGTCTAAATTTAATAAAAATAAATAAACACAAAAAACAATTTATTAATAATTTAAACGGATAAACTAATTTATGATCTTTAGAACCAAATACCAAAAAATCAATTTTCTTTCCATATTGTTTTTTTAATTTCACATTATTATCTGTCTTTTCTGTAACAATGTGATAATCATATTTTTTAAATAGTGGTTTTAACTGCATAAGTTCAACAAAATGTCCACCTGTACTTGATATAAACATAACTTTTTTCTTCATTTACCTCACCTAACTACTCTAAGTATATCATGTATACTTTAAGATGTAAATTAAAGAAAAGAAAAGAAACAAAACTATTATAGTTTTATTTCTTTGTTTTAATTAAATATTGTCTGCCGAAATAAGTTAATATTAATATACACATAACACCTTTTGTTATAAATGCTATTTTATATGCATTTGTTCCAACATATTTAACAGTATATGTATCGTTTTTATTTACTTTAATTGAAATAAATCCATATTTATCTTCAGTATATTTTATTTTTTTACCATTACTATCTGTAATTTCATAACCTAAATAATAAAGTCTAGGTAATTCTAATGTTGCATTATCTTTCATATTAGTTACTTTAAATTTCATATTAGGAACACTATTAGATAATATTTTTACATTAGCTTCACCTTTCTTAACTAATACTTTATGATTCC
This sequence comes from bacterium, assembly GCA_963659735.1. Classification (GTDB taxonomy): domain Bacteria; phylum Bacillota_I; class Bacilli_A; order RF39; family UBA660; genus Coprosoma. The sequence goes on along the minus strand of CAVKUP010000025.1, from coordinate 4,496 downwards.
TGTTTTTTAAATATTCTAAATTACTATAAGTATTTGTTGGATAAGATTCACGTGTAATATTGTAATAATTAAAATCAGAAGTAATTGTTGGTATTGTAGAATTTGTTTTATTAATATTTTGTTTGACAAATATCATTAAACAACCAATTATAATGATTAAGGCCGCTTTAATATATTTCTTTTTAAATAATTCTAAATATAAATCCAGTCCCTCTGCTGCAAATAAACAAAAAGCAAAACCAATAAATGTTGAAAGTCTCCATACAAATTGAATGCTGAATAAAATTTCTGGTAAATGTGGCCAAAAATATGGGACAGTTTCAAAAATTAAAGATACTATTCCAAATATAAGAATTACTATCATATATTTTTTTCGTTCAGTTGGTATTTTATTAATAAATAGTTTATATAAAGCAGCCATAAAAAATACAATAACTATATAATTAAATTGTGTATATATAAAACTACCATCAGTACATGTCGCATATATATAAGGCATTATATAACCTTGAATTGGCATGTACCACATATTTTCTACTGTCATTGTTCTATCTTCTGTAAATGCAACATAACTACCAAATAGTTTGTGTTCAATCATAGGAATGGTAAAAGTTGATGTGAATATTAATATTATAATTGAAGCAATTATAAATGCTATTAAATTTTCCCTTTTAAATACATCTTTTATAAAGAAAAATAAAAATACTATTAAAAATATTGTAAACCATACAGCCATAACTAAATGTGAATACATAAGTCCAATGTAACCTAATGTAAAAAATAGATAAAACATTTTTTTATTATTTTCTTTTAATAAATACCAGATGCCTAAAAATATTAATGGTATAAAGATAAAGACAAAGGTTTCATTGATAGCTCCTCTAAATATTACATCAATATAAACATAATTATATGACATGTAAAATAAACTTGATATTAAACCCTTTTTTCTATCATTAAATACCTTACACCCTAATACATACATAGATAGTCCTATAAAGAAAAACGTTATTAATTGAAGAATAACCGATGTTACTATTACACCTTTTCCAAATATAGCTACTATTTTATAAATTATAGCTCCTACTATATGAGGAAATGCGGGATAAAAAAATCCCATTCCATAGCCAAAATTATATGACATATCTGGAAATATTTTAGCAAACATTGATCCTGGCAAATAATCTGCATAAGTTTTTATACTAGAATAATGAAACCAAAAATCATCACCCATGTGATATTTTCCTAATAATTCCGGATAAACTGATAAAACAGAAAACAAAAAAATAATCAAAATTGGAAAATATTTCCAATTAATTAAATCATTACATTTTTGTTTAACCTTATTAAATAATTTTTTCATACAAAACTCCTTAATATATTAATAAATACATATTGTTTTTATCTACAATAATTTGTTTTTTCTCATTAAATTCTTTATAATCTTTACCTTTGAAATATTTATTATAATCATCTTTTTTCATTGGAATAAATTTGTATTCATCCCCGATATAAGCAGGAAATGCACATTGCACTGACCAATTGACTGCCATTAATCTAATATTTACACCATTCGCATTTCCAAAATTATAATAATAATCACTATTTGTATCTTTAGCAAAATAAACATTTTTGATTTTTTCTTTATGCTTTGTATTATAGTAATCTATGTAAGATTTAACTTTATTTATATATGCCATATCTTCTTTATACCTTTTTAAATTTATCATAGAATTTTGTCTAAACAAATAAAATGTAAATAGTCCAAATAGACAAATAATTATAAATATAAAATATGTATAATATTTATTTTCATTATAATACATAAGTGCATATATTACAAGTACACTTGGTACTATAGCACACGTCATTGTCATTCTAGCTGCTGAATAATTTGAAGATGAATTCATAAATAAATTAGGAATATATGGAGATAATGTGCAAGATAAAATAAGAATTGTAAGTAAAATTAATTTTTTATATTCTTTTTCTTTTATAACTTGATAAAGAATAAATCCTAATAAAATAATACATATTAAATAGTAATATTTATTATTAATAAATCCATAAAATGTTTTAAATGTTTGTGGTATTAAATCTTTAAAAATTGTAACTAAATTTGAAATAATATTTATACTACCTATTTTACTTATTGTCTGTTTACTAATTAAACTTACTAATTTAATAATAATTAAAGTAAATACAAAAGCAAGACCATATATAATAA
>CAVKUP010000025.1:0-2259 GCA_963659735.1 bacterium | reverse complement strand
GAAATTATCATATATAAAAGAGATAATAAATAATTTTTTGTGCCTCCTAAATTTATTTTATCAGCACACAATATTATAAAATAAAATCCTAAATAAATTATGAGGCTTCCATCAATAGTAATTAATTCAATTGAAAGAAAATTATAAAAGATTAAAAATATTGATGTTAACAGTGTTAATTTTTTAATTTTTGTATTTAATTTTAATTTATCATTAAAAATGTAATATAACCTGCACACCACAAGTGCTAAAGCTAAGGATGTTAAAAATGATGATACAAAGCTTAATGAATAAAATGGCAAATTTATTAATGAAAATATATAATATAGTAAAGCTGAAAATATTCTACCATTTTGTAAAAACCAAAATGCAGTTTGACTATAACCATTATAAATTGTGCAGTAACTTTCTAAAGAATGACTACTAACAAATGTAGGATATATGAATATGACTCCAACACTAAATACACATAAGAAAAATAATATTTTATTTTTCATTCAAATCACTCCTTTTATAAATAGTTATATTAAGAAAAGCTAATGTAAATACTAAATACATCATAGGACTTACCCATCCAAATACATGACCAGATAAATACGCAATAGAAAGGCCTAAAACTGTACTCATAAACCCTAAAATAACACTATATCTTAAGTTATCTTTAATATTTTTTAAAACATTAATAGCCAAATAAATTAATAATATAAAATAAGGTCCCATTAAAATAGTCATTCCAACAATTCCAAATAAATAATATTGATATACATAATCACGTTCTATGTCCATAAAATTAAGGGTATATCCTAGTCCAAAGTAAGTATCTAATTTATTGTTATTTCTTTCTTTAACTCTTGCAATAATATCAGCTTTCATTATTCTACTATTATTATTTAAAGATTTATCTCTACTAGCCATTTGAAGCCAAAATTCAGTATCACTTGAAAATGGATACATTTTTAAATAAGCTTCATTTATCAAATATTCATCTTTATATTTTTCAAATATTTTATTAATACTTTTTTTATCTTTTTTATCAACTTTACTTAACAAAGAATATGCGTCAGAATTTTTAACAGAAAAATCCGGTGTTCCTTCACTAATTCTACTAATCATAAATGGTGATATTGTCATAAATGCAGATAAAATTAAAGTAAATATTGGCATGTATTTTTCAAAATAAGGTTTTCTTTTTTCTTTTTTTAATAAAACTAAAGCAATATAAATTACTAAAGATGTAATACTTATAATCACACTTCCATAAGCAGCTGTCCTTGTTCCAAGTAAAATCATTGCTAAAAATTGAGATATAAATAATATTAAATTTTTTCTAGTTGGATTTTTATAAAATATATATATATTTATTGGCATAAGCATAAACATAGTAGCTGATAGTTCATTTGCTGAATCAAACCAACCACGAGATGTTAATTGTCTAAAATCACCTGAAAATAAGAAATAATCAAATATATTATGAGATATAAAATTCTTAGTAGAACTATATGAAATAAATGATAATTTTAAAATATTTAAAACTATTATAAAACCTGATATAATTCCAATTACTATTTTAGCTATTTTTAAATAATATTCTTTATTAAATAAATCTTTGTTATTACATAAAACATATAAAAGCATAAGTGGTAAAACATAAACTCTTAAAATATAAAAGGTTTCAGTAATTAAATTAAAATTAGCTTTAGGAAATATTGTTTTATCAAATGTTATGATATGTTTATAATGCAAAATTATATATATAAATACTAAAACTAAATATAATATTAAAAATAAGATATTTTTCTTTTTACTTTTCCATAATTTAATTATTGTAATTAATAAGGCAAAACCTATTAAAAAAATATTAACAAGTTCTATAAAACTAATTCCAAGTACCTCAAAATGTCTAAATGAGGTTGTTCTTAACATATCTAAAAAAGGAAGTTGAATTAATAATATTGATATGAATAATTTTATAATTTTATCTTTTGTAATTTGCACACTCTCACCTCTTTATTCGCTGAATGAAACTAATTGTTTTATATTTTTTAAAATAAAATAGTTTCATTAAAATTTTTTCTTTTAAACTTAATTTTTTTACATATTTATTATTATACCATAAAGGAAATTTTTCTTTAATAAAATCACTGATTTTATCAATTTGATCATATTTTTTAAATCTATAAAAATTTAAAGACCCTAAATATAAAAAATGAAAGCAAATTAAATATTCTAATTCTTGATCATAACCACATCCTATTAAAT
>CAVKUP010000024.1:2838-15403 GCA_963659735.1 bacterium | reverse complement strand
GTATTTGAATTTATATCATAATCTTTTAATAAGGATTTAGCTAAAGAAATAGGATTTTCTTCATCATTATATTCAATAACTTTTCCGACTTTATTTATTAATTTGCATATTTTTTTTCTAGAATCAATTTTTTCATTGTGCAGAATAAATATTAAAATTGTATTTTCATTTATATTATTCAAATAATTTTCTACTTCTTCACTACCTATAGAAGATGAAGATGAAAACATCAAAGCATTATCTATTATTACTATTTTTTTATCGCCAAACATTGATATTGTTTTGGCATCTTCCAACACATCTTTAATATTTGTATTATTTAAATCATATTTATTAATATTTATTTCATCTATATCTTTACATATTTTTTTTATATGTTCATTTATTCTATATTCTTTTAATCCATAAAAAAGATATATCATATTACCACCATATATAGTATATCATGATTTTGATAAAAAACTAGTTTAACTTATTCTTTTAATACTTTTTAAAATATAATTATTGTCTAATTTTTTAAATTCATATTCATAAACACTACCATTATCAATATAATTTGTTAAATCAAAACTAGATGAAACTGAGCCTTTTTAGAAAATATCTGATACTTTTCATCAGGGTTAGAATATATAGTAATTCCTTCTTCGTCATAATCAACAATTACTTTATAAATAACAAATATTAATTTTTCTCTTATGTAAATTTTGTTATTTTCAGATATAGCGGTATTTACTTTTCTATAATAAGTCCCTTCCATTGCACCCATTTACAAGATTTTCATATTTTTTATAAGCACTGTTATAATCGTTAAAACAAATTCCGTCTGTTATTAAACTAACTTTATCTTGATTAGTATAATTAGTTTTTAAGTTTGTCTTATATTATTTTTTAATAATTATTTTATTCTTATTTATATTGTCAGTGTTTGACCTAATGATTTTTTTTGTACCTTCTTCAAATTGAAAATCCAAATTATATTTTAATGAACATTTTTTTAAGCTATCATACAAATTAACAATAACTTCACCATTTTTATTTAAAGTACAAACAGTAAAACAATTTATGAAAAAGTAAAATTTGTTAGTTGCTTCTTCTGGGGTAGATATTTCTTTTTTTATTTTTACTAAATAGATACATACAAAAATATCAACTATCTCGTCCCATATGTTTTGAAGTTCTTTCTCATTATTTTTTCCTAATAATTTGTTATAAATATCTAATAATTCAATCAAATGTAGGGTTTGTCCTTCATTTGTATATTCAGATAATTTTTCAATTAATGCATCAATTCCATGTGGTTTAAAATAATGTTCTTTTAAAAATTCGGCGCCCACTATTTTTTCTAGTTGTTTTGCAAATAACCTCTCTAAATCGCACTGAGTAGCAGAATTAAAATATCTTTCTGAAAGCAATTCAGTATAACCTTCATTCAATCCCATACCACGTTCAGAAACTGTATTAAAATATTTTAAGTCTTCAACTGTTTCTTCTAAATATCCATTAAATATTGTACTGCCTTCTATAAAAGCACTAGCTACATGAAATAATTCGTGATATAAACTTCTAAATTTTATACTTATGTCAGTATAATAAATATAATTATACGCATAATTGTAACAAGCATCAGCAAAGCATAAATCACTACTAATTTTTATCATTTCTCTTATAGAACAGTAATATAATTTTAAACTTTTAAGTTTTTCTTTAAAATTAGATAAGTCAATAGTTTTGTCTTTACTAAGAGTATCAATAAATTCATTTATTTCTTTTACATCATTAATATCAATTTGTTTCATATACCCACCTTCGTGCAAAAATTGTTCACTATTATACTTTTAATTATAATAAAAAGCAACAAAAAGCTATTTCTAGCTTTTTGGAATTTCAAAATAAAATGTTGAGCCTTTATCACTACTTTTAACGCCATAATTATATTTATGATTTTGCAGTATGTTTTTAACAATTGAAAGACCTAAACCAGTTCCATAACTGTTTCTTTTATGTTTTTTTTCGCTGTGATAATACTTATCCCATATGTGCTTTATATCTTCCTTTTTTATTCCTTTTCCAGTGTCTTTTATTTCTACTAAATATTTATTTTTATTATCTATAACGTTAATGAATACTTTTTTATCTTGTCCTGTATAATTTATAGCATTATTTACTAAGTTATATATTACTTGATAAAGTCTTTTATAATCAGCATTTATTTCTACTTTATTAGGATGAGTAAATATAAATTCATAATTTTCTTGTTCTGATAATATTTTAAATCTTTTAATAACTTGGTTTATTAATTCAATTAAATTTATTTTTTCAATATTTAATGCCTTACCTCCAGCTTGAATTGCAGATAAGTCTAATATATCATTAACAAGTAAAGTTAATCTATCTGTTTCATCTATTATTGTATTTAAATTTTCTTCTCTTTTTTCTTTATTACTATAAGTTATATCTCTAACCATTTCAGCATATGCTTTAATCATTGTAAGTGGCGTTTTTAAATCATGGGAAACGTTGGCCATTAAATCTCTTTTTAATGTTTCAGTTTTTTCTAATTCAGTTTTAGTATAATCTAATGAATCTTCAAGTTCATTAATTTCATATATGTTAGCTGTTGTTTTAAAATTAGCATCAAAATTACCATCAGCTAATTTTTTAGCTTCTTTGCTTATTTGAATGATTGGTTTTGACAATTTTTTAGATATTAAGTATCCAATAATTAAAGATAATATCAACACTATTATTGTTGTAAATACAAATTGATTACTTAATATTTTAATGGTAGAATCTAATGGTTCTAATGAAGCGTTAATAAAAGCATATGTATCATCATTTAATTTTAAAGCATATATTAATGTTTCATTTTTAAATCTTTTATTAATTAAATTATAGTGCTGCTCCGCTTTACCACTATTTATAAAGTCTTGTTTAACTTTAAAGTTTTTATTACCAAATTCCATACATCCTTTGTTATATATATTAGATTTATATGAACTATTTGTGCCATATATTTCAATACATATATCTCGATTTCGAGCTATATCATTTATATCAATATTATTTAAATCAGAAACCGTTCTAAGCTCAGAGGCTGCTTTATCTAATTCACTTGTTTTATAAGCTTTATAATATGTATCTAAAAATACAATTTGAAATAGCCATAGAAATACTACTATAAAGATTGAAAAAGCAATTAGAAAAAGCCATATATTTATTTTTAAAGAATTTTTTTTAATGTTTTTTATTTTATCTAATTGATTGTTTAAATAAGTTTTTATTTTATTCATTTGTAACAAATTTATAGCCTACGCCTCTTACGGTAACAATTAAATCACGATATTTGCCTAAATTATTTCTAAGCATTTTAACATGGGTATCAATAGTTCTATCATCACCATAAAAATCATAACCCCATATTTTATTTAATAATTGATTTCTTGATAAAGCAATATTTTCATTCGTAACAAAATAACATAATAATTCATATTCTTTTAAAGTTAATTTAACTTCCTCATTATCTATATAAACACTTCTAGCGGGATAGTCTATTTTTAATCCTTTATATTCATAATTATTTGGTATCATTTTTCCTGAACGTTTTAAAATAGCTTTTATTCTAGCAAGCAATTCTTTAGGACTAAATGGTTTTGTTAAATAATCATCTGTACCTAAATCAAATCCTCTTAATTTATCATATTCTTCATTTCTAGCAGATAAAATAATTACTGGAATATTTTTATCTTTTTTAATTTCTTCTAAAAATGTCATACCGTCCATTTTAGGCATCATAATATCTAAAACAATTAAATCAATTTTTTCTTTTTTTACGATTTCTAAAGCTTGAAATCCATCTTCGGCTTCTAGGGTTTCATAGTTTTCTATTTCCGCATATGTTTTAATAACATCACGTATTAATTTTTCATCATCGACAATTAATAATTTCATATTACCAACCTCCTTTACTTATATTATAATACATTTGTGAAATTTAAATGAAAAAAGCCTTAAGCGGCTTTTGGATATGTTTTACATAATATTTTAATTGATTTTTCTTTACGAAATATTTCTTTTAATGATTCTGTTTTACCTTTTAGCAATTTAACAACACTTGGTGTGGACGCTAAAGCTATAGGACACATAAATTTTAATCTTTTATCTAAGTTTATTTTTCTTTCTTTATCTAAGAATATATTAGCAATATGATTAATTGAAAATTGATTTTCTTTTATAAAATTATCTAATTCAATTTTTTCATCTTCGTTTAAATCATCAATTTTTAAAGTATATCCATATATTTTATTTAATAAATTTAAATCTAATTCTTTATTTATATCTTGATAATTTCTAAAAGCATTTGAAATTTCTTTTAAATATGTTAAAGAATCTTTTTTCATACTACCACTTCCCTCGTGTAATTACAATTATAAGTATTTATTTTATTTGTGTCAAGTTTTGTAAAAATATATTTTTTATCTTGACTTTTTATATATTTTTTTAATCTTTCTTTTAATTTTATAATAATCTATTAAACGTTTCTCGCTTTTATAATCCAAATTATCCATATCTACAATTATATCAATAGCACCTTCTAAAGACATACTTTTTAGAAGAACTCTTATTACATTAAATATATTTCCATTGAAATAATCTTCAATCATATTATCTTTATCATCATAAAATTTTTCTATTAAAAGAGCTAATTTTTGATGATAGATATAGGACTTATTGTTATTGTTAAAAAATCTATTATTTAATATTTCAGTATAACCTTCATTTAATCCAATGCCAAAATCACCAATTTCTTTTACATTATAATGAAAGCCATCAATATCTTGTCCTTCTCTAACGGCTGAAGCAACATGAAGCAATTCGTGATACAGTACACCCTTAGTATCTAAACAAATTATAATCTTATTATCTAAATTTGAATAAACACCCGCGTATTTAATATTATCTTTTAGATTTTTTTCAATTTTTAAAGAAACTGAATTTCTTAAAAAATATTGTAAATTTGTAAAAACTACTTTTTCTTTTAATTCTTCATAAAAATTGTAAACTTCAGGATTAGATATTTTCATCTGTTCCATATATTTAATATAATTATCCATTTGTGTTTCATCTTTTTTATAATACATTGGTTTTTCTAAATCTTCATAAGATAAATCTTTTAACTTTTTAGTAAGATCTGCTTTAACCGTTTGTATATTTATTTTAGTAATTTTATTTGATTTTTCTAATCTATAATTGGTTATAGAGCTAGTAAGAAATTTAACAATTTTTTCGCGATTTATATTTTTCATTTTTTTCTCCTTAACGGTATGTATATTATACGCATAATTAATTATTTGTCAAATAAAAGAAGAGTGATTACTCTTCAAATTGTGAATTATATAAATTAGAATAAAATCCATTTTGTTTCATTAACTCATCATGATTACCTTGTTCAATGATGTTACCTTCTTTCATAACTAATATTAAATCGGCATTTTTAATGGTAGATAGTCGATGAGCTATTATAAATGATGTTCTTCCTTCTGTTAGTTTGTCCATAGCTTTTTGAACCAATTCTTCGGTTCTAGTATCTACATTACTAGTTGCTTCATCTAATATTAGAAATGGTGCATCTTGAAGCATACCACGAGCTATTGTAAGTAATTGTCTTTGACCTGCTGATACGCTTTCATTATCTGATAAAACAGTATCGTAACCATCTGGTAATGTTTTTATAAAGTGATCTAATCCAACTTCTTTACATACTTCTTCTATTCTTTCAAATGAAACATTTTTTTGATTATAAATTATATTTTCTTTTATTGTTCCTTCAAATAGCCAAGTGTCTTGAAGAACCATAGTAAATAAATTATGAATATTTTCGCGTGTTAATTGTTTTGTTGATGCTCCATCTATTTTAATGTCACCTGATTTTATATTATAAAATTTCATAAGTAAATTAACCATAGTTGTTTTGCCAGCTCCAGTTGGACCGACAATGGCTACTTTTTGTCCTGATTTAGCATGGGCTGTAAAATCTTTAATTGTTGGTTTGTCATTTCCATCATATTGGAATACAACGTTTTCAAAGTCAATATTACCTTTTACTTTTGATTTGTCTAAATGTTTTGTTATATTAGACTCATCAGCCATTTCTTCTTCATCTAAAAATTCAAATACTCTTTCACTTGCCGCAGCTGTTGATTGAAGTGAAGTTGTTGCTTGTGCTATTTGCGCTAAAGGTGAGGTAAATAATCTTACGTATGTTATAAATGCTACTATTACGCCAAATGTAATATGTCCATTTAATGTAAGCATTGCTCCTACTATACATACAGCAACATAACCAAAGTTACCAATGAATGACATAATTGGTTGCATTAAACCTGATAAGAATTGACTTTTTTTATTACTTTCACATACTTTTTCATTATAAATATCAAATTTTTTATTAGCATCTTCTTTACCATTATATGCTTTAACAACATTTAGTCCTGAATATATCTCTTCAATGTGACCGTTTAAGTTTCCTAATTGTTTTTGCTTTTCAGTGAAATATTTCTGTGAGTTTTTAAGAATAAATATCATTCCTGTAAATCCAATTAAACTAGATATTATTGCAGTTAAGGCTAAAATCCAGTTTGTTATAAACATCATGATTATAGTTCCTACAAATAAAGTTACGCTACTTACAAGTGAAGCTAACGATTGGTTCATTGATTGAGCTATCATATCAACGTCATTCGTGATTCTTGATAAAATATCACCTACAACATGTTTATCAAAATATTTTAAAGGTAATTTGTTTATTTTATGTGATATTCTACCACGCAAATTTTTAGCAAATTTATTTGATACATTTGTCATGCATAGTGATTGAATATATGTAAATAAGGCACTTGTTAGATACATACATAAAAGTAATAGTGCAATATTTTTAATTTTATTCATATTCATTTTAGGTTCTATTACTTTTTTTACACTTTTTGGTAGTGTATCTAATGTTTTATATAGTTTTGTTTCATTGTCTTTTTTACTTAATTTACTTACTGTTTTTAAATAAGTATATTGGTCTTTAGGTGAAATTTTAATACCATCAACAGTTATTTCTTTAAAGAATATTTTTTGCATATTATCTGATAAATTTATATTTTTTATATCATTTGATGATTTTAATAAATTTATTTTATCTTCATATGTTACATTTATACCTTGATATGTACTATCTTTTAAAATATATTTTAATATATCTGAAGAAAGGTTTGTTAATGAAGAGATGTTACCTTCTTTTATGTTTTGCATAGCTTCTTTCATTTTTGTTTTATCTTCGTTAGATATATTTTCATCAAGCATTATATTTTGAATATTCTTTTGTGATAAATCCATATTTAATATTTCTGGTATCATTTGTTTTAATTTGTCTTCAGTTAAATTACTGGTAACCTTTTTAGAAAGGGTTTTCATATTGTTTTGATCTACAATTAATCCTTTTGATATTTCATCGGTTAAATCAGATAATTTATTGGGTGCGAGTATGGATAAAATGGAACCAAAAATAGCTAATGTGAAAGCAATAATTATTAAAATTTTATATGTATTTAGTTCATGAAATAATCTATTAATAGCTGCTTTAAAATCTTTTGCTTTTTCATAAACTTGTCCATTTCCTGGACCATGTGGTCTATTTTCTCTAGGCATCTAATTCCTCCTTTGAAAGTTGTGAAAGTGCAATTTGTTTATAAACATCACACGTTTTTAATAATTCTTTATGGGTTCCCATACCAACACAATTGCCATTATCTAAAACAATTATTTTATCAGCATTCATTATTGTGCCTATTCTTTGGGCTACTATTAAGCTAGTAGCTTCAGATGTATAATCTTTTAATGCTTTTCTTAATGTAGCATCTGTTTTGTAATCTAAAGCAGAAAATGAATCATCAAAAATATATATTTCTGGTTCTTTAGCAACGGCACGAGCTATAGCAAGTCTTTGTTTTTGTCCACCCGATACATTTGTTCCACCTTGGGCAATATGAGTTTTATATTTATCATCCATTTTTTCAATAAATTCACTTGCTTGTGCTACACTTGCGGCTTTTTTTATTTTATCTATAGTTTTTTCTTTTCCATTGTCACCATAGCTTATGTTATATTCTACATCACCAGAAAACATAACAGCTTTTTGTGGTATATAACCTAATTTATTATTTAATGCTTTTTCTGAATAGTCTTTTACATTTATTCCATCAATTAATACTTCGCCTTCTGTTACATCGTAAAATCTTGGAACTAAATTTATTAGTGTTGATTTACCAGAACCAGTTGATCCAATAAAAGCAACTGTTTGTCCTTTATTTGCTTTAAATGATATATTTTTAAGCACGTATTCATCTGCATCAGGATATTTAAATGATACATTTTTAAATTCAACGGTACCTTTTTCTTTTGTTTCTTCCTCAAATGTTCCTGGAATTATTTTTTGTTTTGTATCTAATACTTCATTTATTCTTTTAGCTGAAACTTGGGCTCTTGGAAGTAACATAAATATCATAGCTAGCATTAAAAATGACATAATTACTTGCATGGCATATGAGCTAAATACAATCATATTACCAAATAAAGTTATTTTATCTGCTAGAAGTGAATTTTTAATTAAGCTTGCGCCAACAAAATAAATTGATAAAGTAAGTAGATACATTATTAAATACATAACTGGCATCATTATAGAGAATTTTTTTTGATTAAATAATTGTAAATTAGTTAAATCTTCATTTGCTTTATCAAATTTATTTTCTTGATATTCTTCGGCATTAAATGCTCTTACTACTCTAATTCCAGTTAGATTTTCTCTAGCTATACCATTTAATTTATCTATTAGTTTTTGAACTAATTTAAATCTTGGTATTACTAAAATCATAAGCATTGTTATAACACATAGTAAAACTAATATAGCAACGCCTGTTATTGCACTCCATTGCCATGATTTGTTAAGTATTTTTGTTATTGCCCAAACGGCTGTAATTGGGGCTTTTATTAATAATTGTAGGCCCATTGCAACAAGCATTTCAATTTGTGTGACATCATTTGTTGTTCTTGTTATTAAACTACTTGTTTGAAAGTTTTTAATCTCTTCAGTATCTAAATTTTGAACTTTATTAAATATTTGTTTTCTTGTATTTTTAGAAAATACTGAAGCAATATGTGCGGCAAAGTATCCAGCACCTACTGCAAATATTAAACTACCTAAGGCACATAAAATCATATACATTCCATTTTGAATTATATCCGACATTTTACTACCTTCAGTTTGAACTAATACAGTAATTTCTGACATATAATCGGGTAATTTTAAATCAAGCCATACTTGAAGTACAACTAAGATTACACATAATAAGGCATATATAAATTCTTTTTTATTTAAATTTTTAAATAATTTTAACATATTTTCTCCCTTTCTTTTTTTAAATTTATTTTCATTTGGTTTAAAACTAGCAAGAAGGTTTCTAAGTCTTGGTCTTTTATGTTTTCTTTAAGAACATTTTCAGTTTTATCTAATACTTGTTTCATTTCATCAAACATTTGATGAGCTTTTTTATTTAGCTTAATTACTTTTACTCTTGTATCTGTCTTATCTTGAAGTCTTGATATTAAGTTGTTTTTTTCCATTGTTTTTAAAACTTCTGAAATGGTTGCTCTTCTAATGTTTAAAGCTTTTTCTAAATCTTTTTGATATACTTTACCATTATGAAATTTTATATAATGCATTATCTGCATTTGAGTTGGCGTTGGTATATTTTTTTTATCAATATTTTTTTCTGAAAAAGCATATCTAACAATTGATTGATTTAAACTTTTTATTTGATATATTATATGTTTTTTGTCCATGTTAAATCCTTCCTTTAGTTCTTTATAATTTTATTCTTTATTTTATATTTTGTCAATAGCCTAACAAAATATGTGAAATTTAACATATTTGTTAAAAAAAAGCCTTATAAGGCTTAATTATTTATATGATGATGAATTAAAGGTGTATTATTAGTTATTTTTGAAAATGTATATCCATTATTTTTGCCCCAAGTAATAATGTCTTTTAAACTTTCAGCTGTTGTTTTTTTTGCTGGTGCATCATGCATTAATACTATGTTTGTTCCACTATGAAGTCTATTTACAACATTTTCATATATTTTTTCTTTTGGCAAGCTTCCTGATGCATCTTCAGAATCAACATTCCAGTCATAATATAAATAACCTTCTTCATTTAATTTATTTGTAATTTGTGTGACTATGCCAGGTGAGTATTTTCTAGATACTGTATTAGATGAACCTCCTGGCAGTCTTATAATAAAACAGTTTTCATAAATGATATTATATACTTTATTTTTTATATCATTTAAATCATTAAAATAATTATCAACTGATGAATATAAATAACTATAATTATGAGTTGATGTATGAAGAGCGACTGTATGGTTTTCTTTTTTCATTCTTATAATATCATTTTTATATTCTTCTATTTGTTTGCTTGTTACAAAAAATGTGGCTGGAACATTTTCTTCTTTTAATGTATTTAAGATATTTTCAGTTAAATAACTTGGACCATCATCAAATGTTAAATAAATCGTTTTATCGGAAACTACTGAGGGATTAATAGCTTTTTTTTCTCCTTCTTTAGGTGTATATTTTTCTAATTTATAATTAAAAAGTGGTTTTATTTCTTTAAATTCAATCTTGTTATTTAATATATATAAATATTTTACAAATAAAATTATATTAAAAATTAATACAAAAAATATTAAATAAGGTAATAAATATTTTTTTAATGATTTAGCCATAATCTCACCTGATAATATTATACTATTTTTAACGAGAAAAAGCCATTGAGTGTTATAGTAAAACTATGATAAACACATGAGTTTTTAAACTTTTGCGTTTATCCCGCATTAATTTTTGACAATTACACTGAAATTATATTATTTATTAATCAATTTTTCTAATTTATGTTGTAATTGATATAAAGTAATATTACTATCTACTTCACCATTTAAATCTTTAACAGCTTGTCCAAAAATTTGTTTCTTTGAAGGATTACTATTATTAGAAACTTCTTCATTTGTATCTTCTTCATATATTTTTAAAGTTCCATCATCTTTTGTTCTAGAATAATAAGATTTATTAGTTAAACTAGATTTAAATAAATTTTATAAATTACAAGAAAAGTTAAATTGTTTATAGCATTATTCATAAAAAGTTGCACTTGACTTTTTAATTAATAATTAAGACTTAATTATTAACGTGCTGAGTCACCATTGGTGTTTCCATGGTTATTTTAGAAAATGTATAACCATTATCTTTACCATATTTAATAATGTTTCTTAAAGCATCCCTTGTATATGGTTTGATGTCATGCATTAAAACTACGTTGCTTCTTTTTTTACTTAAATATTTGATTACATTATTATATACACCAGTAGATGATGTAGTACTTCCAGCATCACCTGAAGATATATTCCAATCATAATACCTATAACCTTTATTTAAAACATCTTTAGTTAATGTTGTCATGATACCACTAGAATATTTTCTCGACACTGTATTAGATGAACCTCCTGGAAATCTAATAATTTTAGATTCATATCCAGTAATTCTTTTTACTCTATCTTGAACTTGTTTTAAATCATTATAATAACTATTTACTGAATTATATACGGTTGCGTAATTATGTGAAGCAGTATGAAGGGCAACTGTATGGCCTTCATCATATTCTCTTTTAATTAATTCATCTGGACCATTATTTGTTACAAAAAATGTTGCAGGAACACATTCTTCTTTTAAAATGTCTAGTATTACATTTGTTGTGCCAGATTGTGGACCATCATCAAATGTTAAAAATATTGTGCCTGCTCCCCATCCAGATGAGGCATAATTTGGTTTAGATATAACATTTACCGTTCTTTCTTCTTTTGTTTCATTGCCTGATTCATCTTTAACATAATATGTTATTTTATATGTACCATTTTTACTTGTATCAACACTACCGGAGATAGTAACATTTTTTGTAATATCTTCATCACAATTATCACTTGCTGTAAAACCGGAATCAGACCAAGTTGAATTTGTATATACTGTTTCTGTTTTATTCCCTTTTAAAGTAATTATAGGCGCAGTTTTATCTTCATTAGTTATTGTTCTAGTTATTTTAAAACTATTATTTGAAGAATCTTTAACTGAATAAATTATTTTATTTTCTTCCTTTTTAATTTTCACATTTTTTGTAATATTGCCATCATAATTATCAGTTGCTTTATAACCTTCTTCATTATATTTTTTATTCGGACATAGAATTGTATTTTTTTCGCCATTTAAAATTATCTTAGGTTTTTCTTTATCAACTAAATTTATTTTTCTTACACTTTTAAATGTAATGCCATTAATTTTTACTTGATAAATTACATTATAATTGCCTAATTTTTTATAATTTATTTTATTTATTATTTTAACTTTTTTAGTATAATCTTTGCCAAACCTTGTTACCTTATAGCCAGGTTCTTTGTACTTTTTTCCATATTTC
>CAVKUP010000024.1:0-2798 GCA_963659735.1 bacterium | reverse complement strand
ATATATGTGCCTTCATTTTTTAAGTTAAATTTAGCTGGCCATAGAAAAAATATTAATAAAAATAATAAAATAATTATAAGTAAAATATACTTCTTTTTCATTTTCTACCTCATTTGATATTCTTTTGACTGCTTTAAAGAATATTTACATCCACAATAGTCTTGACGATATAAGTTATATTTTTTAGCAAGTTCATTACTTCTTTTATATCCCTCTTTCTTCTTAAAATCAGAATACAGATACTTAATTTTATACTTTTCTTCTAATATTTTTCCTATTTTATTTAATTTTTGACTATCTTTATAGGGACTTACTGATAAAGTTGTTGTAAAATAATCATAATTATTTTCTAAAGCAATTTGTGCGGTTTTTTCTAATCTTAAATAATAACATTTACTACACCTTCTGCCGCCTTCTTTTTCATCTTCTAATCCTTTTGAAATATTATCAAAATCTTTGAAATTATATCCAACTTCCATCACATTAACATTTAAATTCATTTTATCTATTATTTCCTTTTGAGTATCCAATCTTTTTATATATTCTTCATATGGATATGTATTTGGATTGTAGTATAAAATTGTAATATTAAAAAATGGATATAGTCTTTCTAAAACTGAGCTACTACAAACTCCACAGCACGCATGAAGCAATAAATTAGGTTTATCTTTTATATTAGATATTATGTTTTCCATAATTAAATTATAATTTGTTTTCATACGACCAATTCCTTTGATAATATTATATCACTTTCCTATCACGAATTAAAATATAATGTAAATATTCTGAATAAAAAAGTGAATTTCAAAATATCAACCATTTTTTAGCTTGAAATTATAGTTTTTCTAAAGCGTTATTATCAGTTCAAAAACAAAACTCAGTAATACACTGAGCTTCTAATTTTGAACTAGTAACATTGTTAATTTTCTGATAATTGATATGGACTATCACTAGTTCCATTACCGCTTAAAGTTATATTAGATGTTAAAAAGAATACTGGAACTGTACCACGAGAATTAATCGTAGAATTACCTCCGAGGTTACCACTACTAGTAACTTGAAATGCATAATTAGGATAGCTGTTAGAATTAGGTGTGATTGTCCAAGAATTGGTAGAGCCAATTAAGGTGAAAATCCAATTTGTTGTTTTACATGTACTATAATTACCTGCTGAAGAGCTATTGGCATATACAGTTCCGCATAAACTTGTATTACTATTTGATTTTATATAATCACTTACGTTTATTAAGCCTACTTTACCTTTCCATTTATATGCTTGTTCTTGTGCTATATCCGTAGCTAATGTTTGACCACTAGTTTGTTTTACAATACCTACATTAAAAATGTGTGTCGCAATTTTATTTTGAACGTCCACAGGTAATGTATTTAACCATGTACTATTTAAATATGTATTTATATATGCCTCTGTATCAGGAAGATTATATTCTGTTTTTCCTATTTCTTTTGGCATCGCCGTTATATTATTACCAGATGAGTCTAACATTGTTGTCCTACTTCCCCATACTTTACATCCATAATATACTTTTGTAGAATTAGTATAATAACAATAGTCTGTTGATGTGCTTGTATATCTAGTACCTTCCATAGAATTGGCATCTGTTACCCCAGATATGCTTGTTGAATACCCTGGGTCAAATACCACACTTTCAACACTTTCATTTTTAATTACTTTTAGTGTTTCATCTGATTCTACTGATATTATTCTATATGTATCTGTTCCTAAAGTAATAAAGTTGCTTGGTTCTTTTCCTTTGAATACATACCTTCCAGTTTCCGTATCATCTGCGTATAATCCATCCCCTTCAGTTACTACTTTTGATTTTAAAATATCGGCAGCTGTTATTGTTAATGTATAACTACTACTTACACTGTTAGTTCCATCTGTTACCTTAGCAACTACATCACCACTATTAGTAAATGTAACAGTTGCAGTTGTTGATGTTACTGGAACTTCATTTTCGCTATCTTTTTGATATGTACATGTATAATCACTACCACATCCAGAAGGATAAGTTATTTTTACTGTTTTTGTGGCCATTCCACTTTCAGTAAATGTAGGGAGCATAATAGATGATGTTGTAACTTCTTTATTATCAGAAGTAGCTATATTACCCGCATTACTCGTTACTCTAGCATTTACCATATAACTAGTATTTTGTGTTAAAGCTGTAAATGTATAAGTATTGCTTGTTCCAATAACCCAAGTAGAACCACCGTCTTTACTATATTCATATTTTGTAATTCCGCTATCAGCAGAAGCTGACGCTACTATGGTTATAGATTTAGTTGTAGATGATGTATTAAAATTTACCGAAATATTTTCAACATCTACGCCACAATTATCTGATTGAACTACTGCAGATACTCCACTACCAGTAAACATATCTGCAGTAGTGGCAGATGTGGTTGTCCAATTAGAACCCACATTAATTTGTTTTAATTTAGATGTATGTTCAAACATATTACTCATATCTGTTACTTTACTCGTATCAAATGAGCATAAGTTTAGTTTAGTGAGACTGAAGCAATAAGCAAACATATCACTCATATCTGTTACTTTACTTGTGTTAAAATTACTTACATCTAAACTAGTGAGACTGCTGCAACAATCAAACATATTACTCATATCTGTTACTTTACTTGTATCAAAGTTGCTTACATCTAAAATAGTGAGACTGCTGCAATCAGAAAACATATTACTCATATCTGTTACTTGGCTTGTATCAAAGTTGCTTACATCTAAACTAGTGAGACTGCTGCAACCAGAAAACATATAA
>CAVKUP010000023.1:0-15949 GCA_963659735.1 bacterium | reverse complement strand
AGTACATGGTTAAATAGTTTATCAAGTGATATACAAAATAAAATAACAAGCCATACATTTAATGTGGGATTAGTTCAAATTAATGAAACAAATCTAGTAAATACAGTAGCTCAAGAACAAACATATAAATGGAAAGGTAAAGTTGGCTTAATGACAGCAAGTGATTATATAAATTCAAATACAAATATAGAGCAGTGTGGTTCAGTTAGTCTAACCAATACAAATTATACCGCATGTAAAACAACAAGCTGGATAAATTCTTTGAACAGTTCACAATTATGGATGATTTCACCAGAGTCTTTTTCTTCTGCTGGTACAACTTTTAATTTAAGCGGATATAGCTTGAATAGTGTTAGTGTTTCCTATGATAGAATAAATTGGTTTGCAACTGTGAATTTTGAATGTTCTATTATACCTGTACTCTTCTTATCATCCAATATAAACTTATTAGGTGAAGGAACTGAGGGTAGTCCATATATAGTCGGATGAAAATAATATTGTCATTCTAAATTCAGTAAAGATGACTACAAAAAGCTTCTAATTCTTAAAAGGTATAATTACCTTTTTTTTGTATATAATTTTTTAGGTGATTTAACTTGAAAAAAACAATTTTTATTTTATTATTATTTTTACCTTTTAAAATTTACGCTTATTCTACTACAGCTCATTCTGCTATACTTATGGATATGAATAGTCAAAGGATAATATATGGTGATAATATTCATGATGTTCAAAGTGTTGCCTCTATTTCTAAGATTATGACTTGTATAATTGCTATTGAAAACTCTGATATTAATAAAGAAGTTACTATTGGTAGTGAAATATTAAAAGCATATGGTTCGGGAATATATATTCAAATAGGTGAGAAAATGAAATTAATTGACCTGCTTTATGGACTTATGCTTAGAAGTGGTAATGATGCGGCTTTAGCTATTTCTACTGCTGTTAGTAAAGATACTAATGAATTTGTTAAATTAATGAATGAAAAAGCTTTAAAGTTAGGTATGAAAAATACAACTTTTAATAATCCTAGTGGTCTTGATGAAGAAAAAGGTAATATGTCAACGGCATATGATATGGCACTTTTAATGAGTTATGCTATGAAAAATAAAGTGTTTAAAAAGATTGTCAGTACTAAAGATTATACTTTAAGAACAAACAAAAACATATATAAATGGCATAATAAAAATAAACTTTTATCAAGTTATAAATATACAACAGGTGGTAAAACTGGTTATACTAAAATAGCCAAAAGAACATTAGTTACAAGTGCTTTTAAAGATGGGCTTGCTTTAACGGTTGTTACATTAAATGATGGTAATGATTGGTTTGATCATAAAAAATTATATGAAGAGGCTTTTAATGAATATACATCATATAGAATTTTATCTAAAGGTAATATAAAAATATTAAATGAAAATTATTATAAAAATGATATTTTATATTTAAAAAACAATTTTGATTATCCTTTAATAGAAAGTGAAAAAGATATATTAAAAATAAAATATGAAATTAATAAAAAAAGAAGTTATAAATCATTTGATAAAGTAGGTGAAGCTAAGATTTATTTAGGTGATGAATTAATTGGTAGTAATGGAATATATGTTAAAAAAAGAGAAAAAAAGATAAATTTTTGGAAAAAATTAAGGATGATTTTTAATGATAAATAAATTATGGACTATACTTATTGTATTAGGAAGCAGTAGTTTAATATTGTCTGGTAAAACTGATATTTTAAATAATCAAATTTTGTCTTCTGGTAAAGTTACATTGGAACTAATTTTTCAAATTTTTCCCTTAATTTCTTTATGGCTTGGTATTATGAAAATAGCTTTAGATTCTGGTTTACTTAAAAAAATATCAAATTTTATTTATCCTATTTTGCACGTTCTTTTTCCTGATATTCCTAAAGGACATATATCTTTTAGTTATATATCTTCTAATATTGTCGCCAATATGTTTGGCCTTGGTAATGCGGCTACGCCTTTTGGTCTTAAAGCTATGGAATCACTTCAGAATTTAAATAAAAAAAAAGATACAGCAAGTAAAAGTATGATTACATTTTTAACTATTAATACTTGTGGTTTTTGTTTAATTCCAACAACTTTAATTTCATTAAGGATTTTTTATAAAAGTAATGATCCCACTTCTATTTTAATTCCATGCATTATTGTTAGTTTTCTTTCTTTATGTTTTGGACTTACCATTGACAAATTATTTTCAAGGAGAGAAAAATGATTTCTAGTTTTTTTATACCTTTTATTGTTTTATTTGTTATATTGTATGGTAGTTTTAAAAAAATAAATGTTTATGATAGTTTTATTGCTGGAGCAAAAGAAGGAATGCCTATTGTTATATCAATGTTTCCTTCCTTGCTTGCAATGATTTTAGGCGTTAATATATTTTTAAATAGTACTTTTTTAGATTATTTTGTAGATTTTTTAACCCCTTTTTTAAATATAATAAAAATTCCTGCTGAAGTTTTACCAATTGCTATTATGAGACCATTATCAGGTAGTTTTGGCCTTGCTTTAATTAATGATATGTATAAAAATAATGGACCAGATAGCTTTATTAGTATTTTATCTTCAGTTATACAAGGTTCTAGTGATACTACTATTTACATTATTACGCTTTATTTTGGTACAGTTGGCATAAAAAAAATAAAGTATGCTTTATGGGTAGGATTGCTTGCAGATTTATTTATGATAATTTGTGCTTTAATAATTGTTCCTTTGTTTTTTTAAAAATTTATCTTGCCTGTAAAAATGTTAAAATGTATAATTGAATAAAGGAAGGTGATTAGTGTGCAGGCAGATATACTTACTGAAGTTTCCTCTTGTAAGGATAAAACTTTTACTTATAATGTTCCTTCTAATATGCATCCATTAGTTGGAATGAGGGCACTGATTCCTTTTGGAAAGAGAAATATTGAAGGCTTTATTATGAATGTTCATGATGATGTTCCTTTAGATTATGAAATTAAGGATATTATTTCTTTATTAGATGAAAAGGCTGTTATTAATGATGAGATGATGAAACTTGGTAAATATATAAGTGAAAAGACTTTATCTTCTTTAACTTTGTCTTATCAAACTATGCTTCCTTCTGCTTTAAAAGCTAAAGGGAAGGTACATATTAACAAAAAATATGTAATATTGCTATCTGTTATTAAAGATGGAGTTTTTAAGACAGATAGTCAAAATAAAGTTTTTAATTATGTTAAAGAAAATAAAGAAGTTTTAAAAAGTGAAGCTAATAAAATATCTGCATCTAGCGTTAAAACTTTAATTAATAATGGCTTTTTAAAAGAAAAGAAAAAAGAAGTTTATCGGTTAGACGATGATATTAAAATTGATAGAAAACAATATGATTTAACTTTAGAACAAAAAAATGTTATTGATAGTATTTATTTAAATAAATTTAGACCATATTTATTACACGGTGTGACGGGTAGTGGTAAAACTTTAGTTTATATTAAATTAATTGAAAAAATATTGAAAGAAAATAAACAAGCTATTTTACTTGTTCCAGAAATTAGTTTAACACCTCAAGTAACCGAAATATTTAAAAAAACATTTGGTAAGGTTGTTGCCATTTTGCACAGTGGACTTAGTAATGGTGAGAAGTATGATGAGTGGAGAAAGATTGAAAGAAATGAAGTTTCTATTGTAATAGGAGCCAGAAGTGCGATATTCGCACCATTTACTAATTTAGGTATTATTATTATTGACGAAGAACATTCTTCTACGTATAAACAAGAAAGTAAGCCTAGATATAATGCGATTGATATTGCTTTAAAAAGAGGAAAAACATATAATATACCAGTTATTTTAGGCAGTGCGACCCCTTCTGTTGAAAGTTATACTAGAGCTAAGATTGGAGTTTATGATTTGCTTGTTATGAAAAATAGGGTTAATAAGAATTTGCCTGAAATTCATTTAGTTGATATGAAAGAAGAGTTTAAATGTGGTAATAGATTATTTTCTAATATGTTAAAAGAAAAAGTGCGTGATAGATTAAATAAAAACGAACAGGTTTTGATTTTACTTAATAGAAGAGGCTACTGCACAATAATTACATGTCATGATTGTGGTTTTACTCATAAATGCCCTAATTGTGATATACCTCTTGTTTATCATAAAAAAAATAATATTATGAAATGTCATTATTGTGATTATACTTCTTATAAATTACATGAATGTCCTAATTGTAAGAGTAAAAATATTAATGAATTTGGTATGGGAACTGAAAGGTTAGAAGAAGAGATTAATAAAGAGTTTCGAACTAAAGTGGTTAGAATGGATGTTGATACAACAAGAAAAAAAGGAGCTCATGAGAAGATAATTAAATCTTTTCAAAATGAAGAATATAACATTTTAGTAGGTACGCAGATGATTGCGAAAGGACTTAACTTTCCAAAGGTAACACTAGTTGCCGTTATTAATGGTGATGCTTCTTTAAATATTCCCGATTTTAGAAGTAGTGAAAGAACTTATGAACTTTTATCTCAGGTTGCTGGTAGATCTGGAAGAGATAAGTTAAAAGGTGAAGTTATTATTCAAGGATTTAACATGGATCATTATAGCATAGTTTGTGCTAAAGAAAATGATTATGAAAAATTTTATAATGAAGAGATGAAAATTAGAAAGATTTTAAAATACCCCCCTTACTATAACCTTTGTTTAATTAAAATTAGTGGTAAAAATTATGATGAACTTTTTAATGAAGGTGTTAAAATTGTTAATTATTTGAAAGAAAACTTAGATAATATTATACTAGGTCCATCATCATGCTCTATTCCTAAAATCAATAATATTTATTATATCCAAATAATTATTAAATTTAAAAATACTAAAGATATTTTATCTTATTTAAAATTTATTCAAAATCATTATACAAAAATAAATGTTGATATTGATTTAAATCCTTTGAAGATATAGTAAAATGTGCTAAAATATTTAAAGAAGGTAGGTGTTATATTTGGATTTTGATAAGATTGAAATTACAAAAGACCCAGTTATTATATTTATGGGAACCCCTGATTTTAGTGTTCCTGTATTAGAAGGATTAATTAATAATTATAAAATAAGAGCTATAGTCACGCAGCCTGATAAACCAGTTGGTAGAGGTGGTTTAATTAAACATACACCAGTAAAAGAAGTTGCTTTAAAAAACAATATTTTGTGTCTGCAACCCAACAAAATTAATGAAGCACTTCAAGAAATTAATGCATTAGAACCCGATTTAATTATTACTTGTGCTTATGGTCAAATTCTTCCTTTAGAACTTTTATTAATTCCTAAATTAGGCTGTATTAATGTTCATGCATCGCTTCTTCCTAAGTTAAGAGGTGGGGCACCCATTCATCATGCTATTATTGATGGATATAGTGAAACTGGAGTTAGTATTATGTATATGGCTGAGACTATGGATTCTGGTGATATTATAAGCCAAAAGAAAGTCGAAATTTTAGATGATGATACCGCATCTAGTTTACATGACAAATTGTCCTTAATGGGTCGTGATTTATTATTAGAAACACTTCCTAGTATATTAAATAAAACTAATAAAAGAATACCTCAAGATGAATCATTAGTTACATATGGATTTAATATTAAAAGAGAAGATGAAAAGATTGATTTTAGTAAAACTAAAAGAAAAATTATTAATCAAGTAAGAGGTTTAAATTCATATCCAGGAGCATACTGTCTATTTGATGGTAAAATTATGAAAGTATGGAAGTGCAGAAGAAGTGATGAAATGTATGACTTTGGATTTACTGGTGAAATTATAGCTATTTATGATGATGGAATCGGTGTTAAATGTGGTAATGGTGAAGTTGTACTTACTGAAATTCAATTAGAAGGTAAAAAAAGAGTAATGGCTAAAGATTTTATTAATGGTTATCAAGGTAATTTAAAAGGAAAGATTTTGAAATAATGAAATTAAAAGAAAATCCTTATTTTATTAAATACAAGGAAATGAGAAAAGATCCTAAATTAAAACCAATTATGTCTTTAATATTTTGGTTTATATTTATTGTTTTTGTAACTATTTTTGTTAAAACAAGTAATACAAATTCAAATAAAACTGTCAGTAAAATTAGTAATAATTATGAATATACATATAAAGATAATTCTAAAACTATATTTGGTTACGTTAATAATAATTATCAAGAGTTTATTTTAGATAATAATAAGTATTTTACTGATGGCAATAATGTTTATTTAATTAATGAATCATCTGCAACAAAGATTAGTGATTTTGATATGGGAATACTTAAAATTACACCTAGTTTTATTAATAATTTAACTAACAATTTAAGTTATACTAATGGTTCAAATTATAAACAATATGCTGTTTTACTTAGTAATTTTATTAGTCTATACGAAAATGATACTGATATAGATTTATCTTCATATAATCAATATAATATTATTATTCAAGTATATTCTAAAGATAATGATATTTATATGTATAAACTTGATTTAAGTAATTATTATAAATTAAAAGGTATTAATGATAACGGTATTTTAACAATTAATATCTATAATACTTCAAATGATTTTGCTAGTTATTATAAAAGTTTGATAGGGGTGGTAAAATGACAATTCCAACAATTATTTTAATTTTGATTTTAGTTTTAGTAGTAGTATTTTTTAAAGACTTTCATGCTTTTGTATATTCAATAGTTATGATTGATATATTTTTAAGGATATGCACTTATTTAAAGCTAAATATTATTAAGGATACTGCTTTTCCTTTCTTAAACATGATTCCTTCTAATGTTCCTGATGTTATTAATTCATTTGAACTTGATTTTTTTAATGATATATTAATGTTTCTTTATATAATAGTTTATATTATTTTCGAAGTATTTATGATTAGTAAATTTGTTAATAAAAAGTTCTAGATTATTAAAAAAGGCATATAATTATTATATGACCTTTTAATATTTTTCATCTAATAAGATATGTCTGCCTTTTTCATTCAAGTTTATATTTGTATGATGCAGTATTGTTGTATATTTGCCTGGAATTATTCTAAAATAATTTCCTTTTTTATTTTTTAAATAATTTGAGTTATAATTAAATTTTTTTAATATCATTAAATCTGGCTTTCCGTATACTATTTTTTCTGTTTGATAACTATATTTTTCTACCTCCTTAAAGTTGCTTATTTCTGGTGAAAGTGTTGATATTTTAACACCTAATTCATGAAGAAAATTAACCGTTTCGCTATTGGTTATATTAAGCGGATAGTCTGCTATTACATTGTTGTTTTTACAGTATTTATATATACCACCTAGTTCACTTATAAGTAAGTTTTCATTTATATAGTTTGGATATTCATTCATTATTCTAGGCAGTTTAAAATATACATTCTTATCTTTATATTTTTTATATAATTCATAGTTTTCGGTATATATTCTACCTTTATTTAAAAAGTATTTTAATTGATTTTCATTTCTAACTAAATAGCTATTTTCATTATTTGTTTTATTTATTATTTTTTTATTATATTTAAATGTTATTTTGTTTATTTTATTACTTCTTTTTTCAATTAGTAAAGTAGTTAGATTTCTCCTTAAATTATTTAGTTCACTCATTGGTATAAAAACGTCATCCATTATTATTTCACATTTATCTAAATAAAATGGGGTAGTTCCTAATTTATTTAATTTTGTTTTTATTTCTCTTTTTGTTGTTGTTTTATTTATTGCTTTATTTAATATGTTTCCTTCTATAGTAATTTTACTTATATTATCAGTGATAGTTAATTTTAATTTTTTATTAATATGTGCTTCTAAATAAAATGATATTGGTATTTTTTTAGGCGGTATGTTATTAATAGAATTAATTAAATTTTTATCAATTGTTTTATTGACACTATCTTTTGTTTTTAAATTTATTTTATTATCTACATATACTATATTATCACTTTTACTGATTAGTAGATTTTTTTCATTATATAGTTTATTTACAATCATTCCTTTATGCGATTCGTTAAATCGAATACCATCTTCTTGATATAAGGTATCACTTAATTTAATTTTAATTTTATCTTTAGATATACTTATTACTTGACCGAGAGGATATCCTAGGTGATTAGGTGTTTCACTATTATAAATGTCATCGTTAAATATATAACCTTTAGTAAATTTTCTATTGAATAGTTTTGCAATATTAACTTTTTCTTCTTCTAATAGTTTTGGAGTATGGTTATTATAATATTCATCTATTAATCTTCTATAAACACTTGTTATGTATCCTACATATTCAGGGCTTTTCATTCTGCCCTCTATTTTTAAACTATCTATGTTTAAATCTAATATTTGTTTAATATTATCTGCGGTACATAATTCTTTAGTACTTAGTGGGTATTTATTTTTAATGTTATCTAGGTCATACTGTAATCTACAAGATCCTACACATTTACCTCTATTACCACTTCTGCCACCATTTAAACTACTAAATAAACATTGACCACTGTATGATACACAAAGGGCTCCATGAATAAATATTTCTTTTTGAATATCAGTTTTTAAGTTTTTTATTTCATCATAAGTCATTTCACGAGCTAATACAGCTCTTGCTACCTTCATTTGTTTAAGTAATTTTAAGCCCTCATCATTATGCATGTTCATCTGGGTTGAAGCATGTATTTCTAGATTTGGAATTAATTTCTTAACTAAATGTATCATTCCTAAATCTTGCATAATAACAGCATCTACATTAATTTCATATAAAAATTTCATGTAACTTAAAAACGATTCTATTTCATTTTCAAAGATAACTGTATTTACAGTTACATATATTTTAACCCCATATAAATGACAGTATTTTACAGCATCTAATAATTCGTCATTTGAAAAATTTTCAGAAAATGCTCGTGCGCCAAAGTTTTTGCCCCCAATATATACTGCATCAGCCCCATTATTTACAGCATATATTAGTGATTTCATATTTCCCGCAGGACTTAATAGTTCAATTTTTTTCATAAAATTATCGCCTCGTATAATATATTTTGTAAGTTATTTTTGACTTACAATTTATTATTCTTTCTAGTTAGTTTTTAGCCAACAAAATTTATTAGTTGAGATACTCTAGTGTTAAAATATTATTGAAATATTTTTGACCGAGCTTTATCCACTCATCTTTTTTTACACATATTATACCATGAGTTAGTTGACTTTATAAAGGTATTACTCTATAATTTAAAATAGGTGGTTCTATGAGAAATAAAAATGCATTTACATTAGTTGAACTTGTTACTGTTGTTTGTTTACTTGGATTAATTGCATTGATTGTTTATCCTACGGTAACTTCAATTATTAAAGATGCGAAAGTTAGTTCTTATGAAGCTCAAGTTAAGATAATTGAAAAAGGTGCGAAGGCATGGAGTGTTGATAATTCTAGTAAATTATCTATGGATGGTAGTGCATATAATTTAAAGATGAGTGAGCTATTAAATGGAGGATATATTTCTTCTGAAAGTATTGTTGACCCTCGAGATTCATCAAAAAATTTAAATGGATATGTTGAAATAAAATATGACTCTTCATATAAACAGTTTGTTTATAAGTATGTTGAATAGGAGTTTAGATTATAGTATAATGAAGTGGGTGAATGTATGAAAAAATTTATAAAAACACATAAAAAACAATGTCTAATGGGTCTAATTACCTTTTTAATAATTCTTTTTTTAGCTTTAATTTGGCTTTTTATTGTACCTTTATTTAGTAATAATAAATATGGCGATAGGCTAAAAAACATTTCACAGCACGAAATATCTTCAAGTGAAGTTGAAAAAATAAAAGAATCCCTAAAAGAAAATGATAAAGTTTTAAAAATTACTTATCATAAGGAAGGACGTATTTTAAACTTTATTATTACAGTAGATAATTCAATGAGTGTAGATGATGCGAAGAAGTTATGTGATAAGGTTGCTGAAAGCATAAAGAAAAATGATAGAAAATATTATGATATCAGTGTTTTTATCGATTCTAAGGAAGATAGTGATAATTATCCAATTGCTGGTTATAGAAACAAAAACAGTGATTCATTTAGTTTTGGAAATGAGGTAAGTTAAATGAATAAAAAAGTAAAGATAACTGCCTTAATTTTTGTTTTAGTATTAGTTTTATTTGGTATATTTTATTTCTTTACTAAAGAAGATCAAAAGACATCATTAACTATTTCACAAAAGAAATGGATTGAAAATAATAAAAATAAAGTTATTGATTTTAAAGTATTAGATGGTATTCCAATTGTGAGTAATAATGGTAGTGGTATACTATTTGATTTTTTAGGATCTTTAGAATCTGATACTGGTTTAGAGTTTAATAAATCATCTGATTCTTCTGTTGGCTATGCTTTAGAAAAAAAAGATAGTGTTAGTTCTAATGATTTGGTTTTATATCAAGATAATTATGTATTAGTTACTAATAAAAAGATTTATTATAGTAGTGACGAAATAAAAAAATTAACAGTTGGCAGTTTAAAAAATGATTTATCTAAGGTTAGTAATTATTTATCTAATTCATATGATTTGACATATAAAAGTTATGAGAATAATTCACAATTATTTTCAGCATTAAAGGCCAATGAAGTTGATGCAATAATAGTTCCTAAATTAGATGCTTTTGAGGAAATTTTAAAAAACAAATTTAATATATCATATAATATTTCCGAATATAAAATTAACTATGTTATTTCACTTGGAAATGATAGTAAATTAAATAATATTTTGACTAAATATTTTAAAAAGTGGAAGAATAATAAGTATAGTAAATCATTCAATAAATTTTTAGCAACTAATTATTTTACGTATAATAATGTGTCTGAAAAAACACAAACTGAATTTAGAAGCAAAAGATATACATATGGATTTGTTTCAAATATACCATATGATGTTGCTATAAATGGTAGCCTAAAAGGAAGTAATCATGAAATTTTAAATTCATTCGCGAAAACTGCTGGAATAGAAATTGATTATAAACAATATTCTTCTATTGAAAATTTATTAAAAGATTTTAATGAAAATAAGGTTGATTTTGTTTTTAACAATTTTGGTAAACAAAAGTTTTCAATGGATGTTTATAAAACCGTTTCAATATATGATAGTAAAATTGCCATTGTAACTGGTAATCAAAATATTAAAATTAATAACATTGCCTCTTTAGAAGGAAAAACAGTTTTAGCAGTAAAAAATACTAAAATTGCTCAATATCTAAAAGCTAATAAAGCTAATGTTAAGGAATATAAAAATATAAAAGAGTTAGTTAGTAACATGAAAACTAGTAGTATTGCAGCTATGGATGAAAAAGCATATGATTATTATGTAAGGTATGAATTAAAACAATATATGAATTTAAATACAATTGATATTAATGATAATTATGGATTTATTTCCAGAAGTATAAGTTCAAACAAAAAATTAAATGAATTTTTCAATTTCTATTTATCATTTGTAAATATTAATGATTTTACAAGTCATAGTTACAAGGAAATTTTATCTTCTAACAATAGTAATAGAAGTCTACAAGTTTTATTAAGCTCAATAGTAATTGTTTTATTAGGAGTTGTATTAATAATTACAAGGTTTATTTTTGGTAAAAAGAAAAAAATAAATAATAAACTTTCTAAAACAGATAAATTACGTTATATTGATGCTTTAACATCTTTAAAAAATAGAAATTATTTGAATGATAATATTGCTTTATGGGATAGTAGTGAAGTTTATCCTCAAGCAGTGGTTATTGTTGATTTAAATAATATTGCTTATATAAATGATAATTTTGGACATACTGAAGGTGATAATGTTATCGTTCAAGCTGCTGGTATTTTAATTAATAATCAATTAAGTGATAGTGAAATATTAAGAACAAATGGTAATGAGTTTTTGATATATATTGCGAAGCACGATGAAAAATCAGTTGTTACTTATATAAGAAAATTAAAGAAAGAATTAAAAGAATTATCTCATGGCTTTGGTGCCGCTATTGGTTATAGTATGATTTTAGATGAAATTAAAACTATTGACGATGCTATTAACGAAGCAACATTAGATATGCGGTCTAATAAAGAGGAAATTAAAAATTAGTAAAGAGGAAGATTATGGTAAAAAATTATCTTAAAAGAATATTTAATTTAATAACAAGGCCCGAAATGAAAATTTTACCGGGTCAGCTAGCTTATTTTATTGTCCTTGCCATTTTTCCTCTTTTAACTTTATTTGGATATATTAGTTCTAAATTTCTTTTTATTTTAAAGCCATTAATTAGTGCATTAAATAAATTTGTTCCAACAAATGTTATGCAGGTAATATTACCATTTATTGAACAAAGTCATATAACAGGTAATGTTGCTTTTTCAATGATTGTGGGGTTTATATTGGTTTCAAATGGTACTCATTCTATAATAATTACCTCTAATGAGCTTTATGGTATAAAAAGTAATGATTACATAAAGGATAGAATAAAAGCTCTTTTTATGATTATTTTGTTGATGTTTTTATTCGTTTTTATCTTTATCGTTTTAGCTTATGGTAACATCATTATGAATGAAATATTAAAATTAAATTTATTTTCTAATATTATTGGTAAAATTTATTTATTATTTATGTTATTAAAATGGCCTATCGGGTTTATACTTATTTTTTGGATTTTAAAGATACTATATACCCTCGCACCTAATGAAAGCATTCCCAGTAAATATATGAGTAAAGGAGCTTTATTTACAACATTTTGTTGGATAATTACTACAAATATATATTCATATTATGTTTCTAATATTGCAAATTACACATTATTTTATGGAAGTATTTCTGGAATTATTGTAATGATGATTTGGATTTATATATTATCTTATATATTTGTTATGGGAATAGCAATTAATAATGATGAATATAATAAAAAGGGAAATAATAAGGAAAAAATAAAACATAATAGTTAATGGACATATAGTTCCGATATATGTCTATTTTCAGACTATTAATACCTAGGCAAATTTCATAATTTCATGAGTATTAAGCCAAAACACACTTAGGTGTGTTTTTTAAGTTATATTTTTTAACATCTTATTTACATGCTATCAATTTGGTTATAGCTTTTTTTCTTTTTAAAAAAGTGCTATAATGGATAAGTAATTGAGGTGGAATATGAAAAAGTTTAGTCAAAATTTAGTTGAAGTTTTATATAAAACAAAAAAGACTATTATTTATTTTTTTGAAAATAATGTTTTATTTACAACGTTTATTATTACATCTTTAATTAATGGATGTTTGATTCGTTTTTTTACTGTTAAAAATTGTACAGCTTTTAGTCCTATTTTAGCGGATTTAGCTTTTATTATATTTGTCGGTTCATTTGCTTATTTTATAAAGCCTAAGAATCGGTTTAAATATTTTATCACTTGGGAAATTATTTTAACTTTAGTTTGTCTAATTAATTCAGTTTATTATACAAATTATATTTCATTTACGTCTTTTTCACTTTTGGCTACTAGTTTACAAATATCTGGAGTAAGTGATGCTTTAGAAACAATTATGGAAGTAAAAGATTTTTGCTATATATGGGCACCTATTACTTTAATATTTGTTCATAAAAAATTATTAAAACAAAATTATTATAGTAAGATAAAGACAGAAAAAAAATTAAAGGTTAGTTTTTTAAAGTGTTTACTTGCAGCTACAATTGTTTTGGGATTTTTTGTATCAACCCTTACTGGAACTGATATTTCAAGATTATATAAACAATGGAATAGAGAATATGTTGTTATGAAATTTGGTATCTATACTTATCAGGCTAACGATTTGTTTGCAAGTTTAAAACCACAAATAAGTCCTTTATTTGGTTATGATAAGGCCGCTAAAGAGTTTAGACAATATTATAAAAATAATAAAACTACTTCAGAAGAAAATGAATATAGTAATATTTTTAAGGGTAAAAATGTAATTGCTATTCATGCGGAAAGTATTCAAAATTATTTATTAAGTACTGAAATTAATGGCAAAGAATTAACTCCTAATTTGAAAAGATTAGCTAGTGAAGGAATGTATTTTTCTAATTTTTATTCTCAAGAAAGTGTCGGTACTAGTAGTGATTCTGAGTTTACTTATAGTACATCGCTTCTTCCAGCAAGTAGTGGAACTGTATTTGTTAGTTATTGGGATAGAGAATATCCATCTATTCAGAAGTTTTTAAAGGAAGAAAATTATTATGTATTTAGTATGCATGCTAATAAAGGTAATTTCTGGAATAGGGAAGTGATGCATAAGAAATTAGGTTATGATAAATTTTATTATTATGATAAAGATTATAAATTAGACGATATTGTTGGTATGGGTCTTTCTGACAAATCATTCTTTAAACAATCTGTACCTAAGATTAAGAAAATATCTAGTAAATATGATAAATTTTATGGGCTTCTTATTATGCTTTCTAATCACACACCATTTGATGGTATTGGTGATAATACTGATTTAGATTTAACATATCATTATACAAAAACAAATGAGGATGGAACAACTGAAGAGGTTACTAATAATTATTTAAAAGGTACAACTTTAGGTAAATATTTTACAACTGCTCATTATGCGGATAGTGCGATTGGTGAATTTGTTGAAGAAATGGATAAAGAAGGATTATGGGATAATACTATTTTAGTTATTTATGGTGATCATGATGCGAAAATAAAACGTAATGAGTATGATTATTATTATAATTATAATCCTGAAACTGATTCTAAACGTTCTAAGGACGATCCTGAATATAAAGAATTTACTAAATATGATTATGAGATTAATCGTAAAGTACCATTTATTATTTGGACAAAAGATGAAGATCTTAGAAAGAAAATTAATAAGGAAATTACTACAGTAACTGGCATGTATGATGTTTTACCAACTTTAGGAAATATGCTTGGTATAAAAGATAAATATGCTTTAGGTCATGATGTATTTAGTACTGATGATCATTATGTAATATTCCCTAACGGTAATTGGATAACTGATAAGATGTATTATGATAATCAAAATGGTCAAGCAATTGTATTTGATGAAAAAGCAGTTATTAGTTCTGATTATATTAGTAAATATTCTAAAAAAGCAGAAGATGCTATTGCGGTTTCTAATGATATAATTGTTCATGATTTAGTTAAAAAGACTGAAGAGTCAAATAAGGTAATAAAAGGAGGACAAAAATGAGGGGTAGAAAACGTAAATTAAATATTAAAAGAGTGATTATTGTAATTATATTATTTAGTTTGATAATTGCTGGTGGATGTTTAATTTTTAATAAATATTTTTCTAAAACTAACAAAACAAAAGAAGTAAAATCTGTTGATACTATTGAAGGTTATGGTTATAATTTAAAAGCTAAAGCTACTTCTTATTATAAAAGTTTATTTAAGAAATTAGATAAAGTATTAAGTGAAGATAATATTGATGAAGAAAAATATGCTGAACTAGTTAGTCAAATGTTTATTGCTGATTTCTTTAATTTAGATAATAAAACTAGTAAAAATGATATTGGTGGCACTGAATTTGTTTACTCAAGTTATGTGACCGATTTTAAAAAATATGCTATGGAAGGCATGTATAAGTCAGTTGAAAGTAATGTTTATGGTAATCGTAAACAAGACCTTCCTGTTGTTAAAAATGTAACTGTTACTAAAGTAGAACAATCATCTTATAAATATGGTGATAATACCGATGAAAAAGCTTATGTTTATAATTTTGAAATTGAATATGAAACTGATTTATCATATCAAACTAAAGGAAGTTTAATTTTAATTCATAATGATAAAAAATTAGAAGTTGCTTCAATGAGCGAAAAAGAAAAATAAAGTACTTTTGTACTTTTTTTGTGGCAAATTTATGTAAAAAAAATTCGTAGAATATCTTAATCTACGAATCTTTTAGTATACACTAATCATAACAAATA
>CAVKUP010000022.1:0-17605 GCA_963659735.1 bacterium | reverse complement strand
CTAGATTTTACTTAGTAATAAAGATAATTTAAAACATACAACTGTCAAACTCGGGATATTAAATATAAAATACAATCTAAAAATTGTTGAGCATAATCCATTAAAATTAAAAGAATATAATTAAATAAAAAGAAGGTACTATCAATGATGATGGTATTTTTTTATGTTATAATAGTTATATATTTTTGGAGGTAATTAGTATGATTCTTAAATGTATTAATATTTATAGAACAATAGAATTTATTGATGATGCAGTTCTAAAACTACATAAATTTCTTTTAAATATTTCATGTGTATTAAATTCTGATATTAGAAGAGATATTTTTATAGGTGTTACAGGGTTAATGGTAGCAATAATAATATTTATAGCGGAATTGATTTCGAACAAAAAATATGAATTGGAAAAAAGAGTTATATTAAGTAAAACCAATATTATAAATAATATGAAATTTTGTATATTTATCTACTTTATAATGTTCATATCTTCAATAGTTAAATGCTCATATGATTCTTCAAATGAAATAGTTTATATACAATGCGATATTTTATATATAATTTTACAATTAACAATAAATATATTAATATTAATTTTTATGTATAAAACATTTAATATCTTTAAAACAACAGTAAAATTGAATATTGATAAAGAATATTTTAATAAAGAACTTGACAATTATGTTAATAAAAGAAGTATAGAAATTGAGAATGAAGCAAATAAAAAAAGTTTAAAAAACATAAAAAAATTAAAACAAGAATTTGAAAATTACATAAAAGAGAAAACAAACTTATCAAATGATGCATTGAATATCGGATTTAGCAAA
Source organism: bacterium (assembly GCA_963659735.1). Classification (GTDB taxonomy): domain Bacteria; phylum Bacillota_I; class Bacilli_A; order RF39; family UBA660; genus Coprosoma. Next base: position 16,784 of record CAVKUP010000022.1, on the reverse strand, counting down.
GAATCGTATATACCAATATATACAAACAAAAGAGGAATAATCAAAAATTATAATTATAAAAAAATTGATTCTATATTGGAAAGTATTGATAATATTTCAAACGAAGAAACAAAGGATTATCTTCCGAAAAATGAACCTATTTTTATATTTGCAAGACAAATTGGAGATAAGGTTGAAAAAAATAGTATTATTGGATATTGCTTAAAGGGTTATAAAAAATACTTTAAAGACTTTTCTAATTTCATAGTATATGATGAAAATAGTATGTATATAGGAGATGAAATAAAACTTATTAATGAAAATCTTTTAGAATTTGCTAATAACTTTTCTGAACCAGATGATTTTGATGATAATAATAAATTATTTAGTTATTTTAATTATTTATATCAAAATGATTTAAATGGAGTTAGAAAGGTTTCTATATATCAATTGGAAGAAACAGCAAGACTTATTTATAAAGATAAATATAAGAATAATAAATATGCAGTTTTTTTAAATAGAATTTCTTCATTAGCATATAGTAATGATAATTATGATGAATATCAAAAAATTAATAGATTAATATTTTTCTTATATTATCAGCAGTTGAAAATTGGTGGCATTGATATAAAAAAAGTTGCTTATAATTTTGCTAATAACTATTTTAAATATGATTACTTTTCAATTAAGAAAAATAATGATATTAGATTTTATGATGAATTAATGTCTAATTTATTAAGGTTTATATGCACTTTAATTAGAGAAAAAAAGTTCGACGCAATATCTATTTTATTTAAAAACATATTATTAGAACATGATAGACATTTTAATGATGATTTTGATGAAATAGATATTTCAAATCTTCAATTTGCAATATGCATTATACAATGTTTGATGATGTTGATTGATAAGAAAGTTGTTACTGATGAAGACAAGAAAGAAATTATTACTATTATAAATTGGACTAGAAAATATTTTATAAATACTTATGATGCATGGCAAATAGTCATTAATTTTAAAAAGTATTATAATAAAAAGTCATCTATACAAGATGTATATGATCATTTAGAATCTGATTATACTGACCATGAATATTTAAGTAGCTGGAGTTGCTTGCATATTGATGATAAAATTATATTAAAAGAATTATTGTGTTCGTTTAAGATTAGGAATGTATTTAAAGACAGTGTAAATTATGATGAAATAACAAAAGATGATAAATATTATTTTAAAAATCTATTAGAAATAATTTCTTCAACTGAGAAAACAAAATTTGAACAAGAACTAAATTTTAATACTACTAATGGTAATCTTGTCGAATCGCTGAAGTTAGTTATTAGTAATGCTGAAATGAAAGAAAAAGAATATATAAAAAATAATCAATTAGATAAAAAGAAATTAAAAAATTTTGAAAGGATTATAAAAGAAGAAACATTAAAAAGCAATCAAGTGGAGGATTATTTAAATAGTCTAAATAAAATAGAGAAAATTGATTTTAGGATTAAAAGAGTGTGTGGTATTAATCAATTAATTCCAAGAAATATTTTCTTTGAAGAATATGCTGGATATGAAAATATTGCTGAGCAATTTGGCGCTGTTTTTGAACACACAAAAGAAAAAGAATTTATAAATAAAATTGATAGTATATCAAAATTGTCTGAAACTGATATAAATGAAATTCTAAATATAACAAATAATATAGAAGATTATTTACTAATAACTAACTATATAAATTGTGATAATATTAATGTTTATGATGGGTACAGTGACTTTATTTTAATCAATGACAAAAAAATTGAAATTATGAAAATTCCACAAATTAAAAATATTTATTTGGTAGAGAAAAAATATTTGCCAAAACTGCAATATTGTAAGTTTACTGAAGAATTTAATAAAGATAATATAGATGATAGTCTATATTATGAACTAAATGATTGTTCAAAAGATGAGAAATTGAGAAATACAATAATAGAACAGTCTAGTTGGCTATCAGAAAAGGGATGTATTGATGAACAACACGAGTATTTAAAACAACAATGCAGAATAAGATTATTTTTAGCTTTTAAATATTGCAAAATTAAAAATTCTAAAGCAATTAAGTTTAACGTCGAAGATGAAAAAAAATAAATTTATGCTTTTAGCAATATATTATGTATAAGAACTAAATTATTTATTGATTTTTAAAATGCTAATAAAGGTGTTCTAATATATGTTATAATTATAAGTAGTTAGGAGGCTTAAATTATGAGTGAAAAAGATTTAGATTCAAGTGTTAATGAATATGAAGAACAATATAAATATAGTAATTACACAAAACAATTACAGTGGGATATGGCTATTGGATTACAAGAAGTCGATAATTTAAAACCTTCTAAATATTTAGAAAAATTATTAGAAGAAGAAGTACAAGGTAATTTCACTATTGAAGAAGTAGAAAAAGAACTTAGAGAATATTATATTGAAAAGGAAAATAAAAACGAAGTCAATCATAATGAATTAGAATGTGATTTTGTATCTACTAGAATAGTTGAATTATTAAATAAAGATAATTTCAATTTATCAGTTGATTATTTAAAATATGTTCATAAATTTTTATTTCAAGATGTTTATGAATTTGCAGGTGAATTTAGAAAAATAGATTTTTCTAAACATGAAAAAATACTTAACAATGATTCAGTAGCATACGGAGATTGTAATACTTTAACCGAATCATTAGAATATGATATATCAAAAGAAAAAGATAAAAACTATAAAGAAATGAATATAGTTGAAGTTATTAATAATATAACTAAATTTTCTTCTAATATATGGCAAGTACATCCTTTTAGAGAAGGTAATACTAGAACTACAGCTTTATTTATTGAAAAGTATTTAATTAGTTTAGGTTATAATGTAGATAATACTTTATTTAAAGATAAATCAGTTTATTTAAGAAATGCGTTAGTTAGAAGTAATTATTTTAATAATTATTTAAATATAAAAGAAGATAATAGTTATTTAATTAAATTTTATGAAAATCTATTATTAGGTAAAAATAATAACCTACATTCAAAAGATTTAATTGTAGAAGAATTATTTGATAAAAAGTAATTAATCTATTTAGATATATTAGTTACGCGAGGAAAAAGTATAATTAACTTTTGCAAGGGCACTGTCATTTTTGATGGAGCCCTATTTTTCTTATATGATATTAAGATTATAATTTATTATAAGATTTTTTTAGGAGTACTATCATTTTTTGAGAGTACTTCATTTTTTTGTTTATAGGTAAATATTGCCTGTTAAAAAATATAAATATGTTATAATAATATATATAAAAGGAGATGAATTCCTATGAAATGTACTTTAATGAATAAAAATAAAGAAGTAATGTTAACAGAATATGATTCTGCAACAGGAGTATTTACTAGTATTTATGATGTTTATAATATTGATTATGCTCCATATATTTTAAAAAGTTTTTATAAAAATGAAGATGTTAATGATACTTCTTTAAGAACCAATTTAAGTGAATGGTTTAAAGGAAGAGGAATACCATCTTGGAGAGATAAACTAGACTTATTACTACATAGACTTAATATTAATGCTCCATGTGAATTATTAGATAAAGCATTTGGATTATCGTTATCAGATCAATATTGGTTAAAACCAGTAGATTCTAATATTAAATATGAAGATATTAATTTCTTTGATAATGATTTTGATTATGCTGAATTTATGGAAGCATCACTTTCAAAAAATAGTAAGATGATTCATAATGCAACATCTTTAAAAACACCTAATAATACAACAGATGGCATGTTAAAAAAAGCATGGATTATTGAAAACGGTACAAGATATTTATTAAAAGGTGGATATAAAAATGAAACATTACAACCATTTAACGAAGTATTAGCAAGTGAAATATGTAAAAGGTTAGGATTTGATCATGTAGAATACACACTAGATACTTATAAAGATATGGTTGTATCAAAATGTTCTTGTTTCATAACAAAAGATACAGAACTAATTACTTGTAATCAAATAAGAAATGATATGAAAAAACATAATAGTATAAAAGACTATGAAGAGTATATTAAAAAACTTGAATTAGAAGGAATAAAAGATGCAAGAGAAAAAATAGAAAATATGTATATTTTAGATTTTCTAATTATGAATGAAGATAGACATCTTAATAACTTTGGAATAATAAGAGATGTTAATACTTTAAAATGGTTAGATGTAGCACCAATATTTGATAATGGTCAAAGTTTAAATATTGAATACTATGATGAAGAAGAACTGCATATTACCGGTGAAGGAAAACTATTTTATGAAGTTAAACCATTTGATGAAATTATTAAAATAGTAAAAGATATAAAAAGAATTGATGCAACTAAATTGGACGATATTCCTGAATGGTGTGATAATTTATTACATGAGTATCAAGATATAACAGGATATTCAGATAATAGAATTAATAAACTATGTATTTTATTAAATAGACAAATAAATAAATTGAAAAAATTAATAGAAAATAATTAATTGAAATTTTGAAAAATTATTTAAAATTGATAAAAATTAAGATATAAGATAAAATTTATAAAGTGAAAAATCATCCATAGAAAAAAATACAACTTTAATTAATATATTATAATATTTGTTAAAAAGTGAGGTGTAATATATGAATATTGAATGTGATGGAAAAGTCTATAATCCATTAGGCAGTGGTTCATATGTTTTTGAAAAAGATATTGCAAATTTCTTACTTCAAAAATTCACAAAAGATAATATTGTAATAAGTATCGGTGCCCAGCCCAATAGTTCCCCACATTTTGGAACGTTAATTGTTTTTTCAACGGCGTTTTCGTTAGCAAAAAAAATGAAAGAAATTAATCCAAATTTAAATGTAAAAGTATTATTTGAAGTTGTTGATACTGCACCTAGCGAAACTATTGAAATAAATGGAGTTAAATATCAAAGAAGCTTGAAAAACACTGGCAAAATTAATAATAATTTTAGTGATTATATGGAAATATTAGAATATTTTAAAACTAAAGATAATGTTGATTATTTAGTTAGATTTCAGAGCGAATTTAATAAACAACCATATATATATCCAATAGTGAAGAAATTAATTGAAAAACAAGATGATATTTCTAAAATTCTTGATCCAAAATATAAAAATTTAAGAATTAGAGTTGCGTGCCCCTGTTGTGGACTTGCTGATAAAAATAGTTCAACTACAAAATTTGAAAATGAAAGTGTTTATTCAGTTTGTCCTGTACATGGTGAATATAAGACTGATATAAGAAACGAAAGTGATAAATTAGAATATAATACCCCTGTAAGAAATTTAGTTAGAGCTATTGCTTATGGTATGCATAATAATGATGAAAATCAAAATTATCAAATTATGAGAATTACAGGTAGTGACTATGCAGGCTTTTATCAAGAAGAGTTGCTATATAAACCAGCTGCATTATTAGGCTTTCCAGTTAACGAATTACCATCAATTTTATATACGCCATTAGTATTAGACTGGTCTGGTGCAAAATTATCAAAATCTCTTTATGTTAAAGAAGGGGCCTATAGTGACTTGCCATCATATCTTATAAATTATGAATATTTAAAGAACTCAAAGGGGATTGAGGCATTAGATGTGATTCACAATATAACTGATAATTGGATAGAAAAACCATATTTATTGTTTAGAAATTATTCAATATACTATTTTAAAAAGGAGTTTGAGGAGTATGAAAAAAGCAATTTACCTAAGTATAAAACCAAAGTTTACAAAAAAGATTGAAACTGGTGAGAAAGACCATGAATTTAGAAAATATATTCCAAAAGAAGAGATAGACACTTTATTTGTATATGAGACAGTTCCGACTTGTCAATTAAAATATATAATAGAACTCGAAAAGATAGTAGAATATCCTGATAAAATAAATGAATTAGGTTATGGGAATGCAGATTTTAATGCCGGATTAAAGCAATCAAAATATGCTTATGAAATAAAGCATGTTGATTTGTTAGAAAATCCAATATGCTTAAAAGAACTTAAAAGTATTTATGGATTTACACCACCACAAAGTTATGCTTATGATGATAGATATGAAAAATTAACTAATGATATAAAACTTGCTAAAGTTAAAAGGGTGATATAACATGGAATATAATTTTGATATAAATAATAGAGCATTTAAAGCAATAAAGGAAAGAATAAAAAGAGTAGAGATAAGAGCAACAAAGATTGGGAAAGATCATTTTGATTATTCAAACTTAAAAGAAAATGATATCATTAATTTTACATCATTCGATGGAGAAACATTAAAGTGTGTAATCGGAGATATTAATTGGTATGATTCTATTGAAAAATTATTAATAATGGAAGGCACTAGATATACCTTATCTTCTACTAATGACTTTAATGAAGGTATAAAATCAATCAATAGTTTAAATGGATATGAAAAAGCAATAAAAATAAATGGGGTATATGCGATACATATAACGCCATTAAAATAATTACACTTTGCTTATCGTAAGGTAAAGTTAGCATTACATAATTTAATAGAGGATATAGAAAAAGAAGATAGCTATAGAATGGTTTATATTTAGAAATAACGAGGTGCAAAATGTTAATAAAAAATAATAGACTATTAAAACAATCAAATTTTAAATTAGAAAAAGACATACAATCATTTGTTGAAAAACATATCCCTGATATCTTAGGAGAAGAGTATGAGTTTGTTTGTACAGAGTTTTCAGTTGGAAATTTTAGAATAGATACATTAACTTTTAACAAGAAGACAAAATCATTTATTCTTATAGAAGATAAAAATGAAATAAAAGTATATACAGAAGAAGATCATTTAGCATATGCATGTGAATCTTTGAAAGAAACATACGAGGAAATTTACTAATGGATGAAACTTTTAATGTAGGGACCCCAACAAAAGAAAACATTGATTATGCTTTTAAGAATTTAATATATTATGTTACGGCTTCAACTAAACTAGATGTATATAGTAAACAAAAAGAAAATTTCAAAAAAGTCTTGGCTGAAATTAATACAATTTTAGCAACATATGTGAACAAAGAAAGTTTAGTATTTATAAACGAAGAAAAACTACAAAATATAAAATTTGATTTGATTGATTTAGATACTGAAACAAAATTTTTAAAATCTTATTTTGCAGAATGGTCTTTGTTGTGGTTAGATGCAATTATTTCTTTAAGAATGTCAGAAATTAAAATGAGAAGTGTTAATAGTGGCAGATAGAGATAAGTATGGAAATTATGTGAATGATGAGGGAGTAACTATAAAAATAACTACTGATAAAAGAGGAAACGACCATGTTAGTTTTTATGGTGATGAAGTTGATAAGCCACATGATGCTGCACATGTTAATGTTAATTACGATAAAGGGACTTGGAACTCTACAACACATGGACCAGACAAAAGTGATACTAGTTCAGAATCTGGTGGTTGCTATTTAACTTCAGCTTGCATGAAATATTTCCAGGAAAATTTTGATGATAATTGTTATGAATTAACGGTATTGAGATGGTTTAGAGATAACTTTGTTTCAAAAGAAGATATAAAGCATTATTATGAGGTAGCACCAATCATTGTTGAAGCAATTAATAAAGAGAAAAAATCTAGTATTATTTATGATTATATTTATGACAGCATAGTATATTATTGTGTTGAACAAATCGAACAGGGAAATTATGATAAAGCATATAAGAGATATAGAAATAGTGTTTTAACTTTAGAAGAACAATTTACAAAACCTGCATTAACAAATAGGTTGGTAAAGGTTTTAAAATTAAAAACAAATAATTAGAATAACCTAACTGACGACTAAAAATGTCGTCTTTTTATTTTGATAAAGGTAACTAAACTCACCAGGTGCGAAAGGTAAGAATGTGGGCAAAGTAAGTAGCGTCTTGTTTAGCTAAAAACAATGTATAAAAAAGGAAAAATGTGTAAAACACTATAAAAAATGTCGGAATTTTGTGTGAAAGCAAGTTGAAACGTTCGGAATTTTGTGATAAAATTGATACAGAGGTGAGACAAAATGGGTAGATTGCAAAGAAAAATTGATAAATACTTAGTTGAATGGAAAAATAAAAAAGATAAGATGCCCCTTATTGTAAGAGGAGCAAGACAAATTGGAAAAACAGATGCTATTGAAAATTTTGCTAAGAACAATTATAAATACATCGTTGAAATTAACTTTGTTTTGCAAAAAGAATATAAAACAATTTTTGACAATGGTTTTGAAGTAGATACTATATTGAGTAATATATCAATTATTAATAACAATTTTAAGTTTGTTCCAGGTGAAACATTAATATTTTTTGATGAAATTCAAGATTGTATTAATGCAGCAACTTCTTTAAAATCATTTAATATTGATAAAAGGTTTGATGTTATATGTTCTGGTTCAATGATGGGAATTAATTATAAAGAAATTGAATCTAATAGTGTTGGAAACAAAGAAGACTATATAATGTACTCTATGGATTTTGAAGAATTTTTATGGGCTAAAGGATATAAAACAGAACAGATTGAAGACTTATATATTTGTATGAAAGAGTGTAAACCATTAACTACAACACAATACGATGTTATGATGCTTCATTTTAGAGATTATATGATATTAGGTGGTATGCCTGCGATTGTTGCAAAATACATTGAAAATAAAAATTTTAGTGGTATACTTTCAATGCAAAAACAGATATTAAAAGATTACGAAGAAGATATTTCTAAATATGCAGAAGGATTTGATAAAGCAAGAATTTTAAATGCATATAGAAAAATACCAGCATTTTTGGGTAATGAAAATAAAAAATTCCAAGTATCTAAAATAGCAGAAGGTGCTAGAAATAGAGAGTATGCTGGAGTAGCAGATTGGCTAAGTGATGCAGGGATAATAAATATATCATATTGTATGGAAGAATGTGCTTTACCATTAGGTGGAAATTATAATCCAGATAATTATAGATTATATTTTTCCGATACTAGTCTTTTAATTGCTTCATTAGATGATGAGGTTCAGGACGATTTAAGAAAGAATCAAAATTTTAATACTTATAAGGGTGCAATATATGAAAATGTTGTTGGGGATATGTTAGTAAAAGAAGGATATAAGTTGTATTTTTATAAAAATAATAAGGGAACAATTGAAATGGACTTTTTTATAAGAGATGCTAATTCACTTATTCCGGTTGAAGTAAAAGCAAATGATAATTCAACCACATCACTTAATAATTTAATAAATAGTGATCAATATAAAGATATAAAATATGGTATAAAATTGTGTAATAAAAATATTGGATTTAATGGTAAATTTTATACATTTCCATATTTTATGACGTTTTTCTTAAAAAGATTTTTAAAAGAAAAGAGTAATTAAAAATAATCATTAGCAAGAATAAAGAGTTGTATGAAATATACAATATAAATATAATAGATTTAAAATTAATAAAAGGATTTTGGCTTAATGTTAAAGTTCTTTTTTTGCGTATATTGTTAAAACGTTTGTTTCGTAGTTAATATATGAAGAATAATCGTAATAATTTGATATTTTTATAAAAAAATTACTCTGTGTCGTAATAAATTGACAAAAAATTAAATATAGTATTATAATGTATATATAAGGAAGGAAGATGGATCATGGTTATTCGTGAAAGATATTTAAAATTAATTAGACCATTTTATGATCAAGAGTTAATTAAAGTGTTAATTGGTATTAGACGTTCTGGAAAATCAGTTATTTTAAAACAAATAATAGATGAGCTAAAAGAAAATAATGTTGATGATAATCATATTATCTATATTAACTTTGAAGATTACGATTATGAGGAATATACTGATCCTAAAAAGTTAAACAATTATGTTAAAGAAAGAATAATTGATGATAAAAAATATTATATATTCTTTGATGAAATTCAAAATGTTGATAAATGGGAAAAAGTTGTTAATTCATTAAGAGCAACAAAGAACACATCTATTTTTATAACTGGTTCTAATAGTGATTTATTATCTAGTGATTTAGCAACTCACATCGCAGGAAGATATGTAAGCTTTAAAATAACTCCTTTTACATTTGATGAAGTTTGTAAATTATTAAATATTACAGATAATAGAGATATTGAAGATACATTTAATGATTATATCAAATGGGGCGGAATGCCACAAAGATTTATGCAAAAAGACGATATTTCAAGAAAAACATATTTAAATGATATTTATGATTCAATAATAATAAAAGATATTGTAAAAAGATTTAATATTAAAGATATAGATTTATTAAATAGAATAGTTACTTATATTTTAACAACTCCATCTCAAGTATTTTCACCTGATAGTTTAAAAAAATATATGCAAAGTGATTCTAGAAATGTATCATTAGAAACATTATATAATTACCTTGATTATATAACTCGTGCAAATCTTATTTCAAAAGCAGAAAGATATGATGTTAGAGGTAAAAGAATTCTTACAGGTAAATATAAATATTATTTAACTGATTTAGGTTTTACTAATATTTTAAGTGAAGGTAAGAAAGAACAAATTGGTTCTTATTTAGAAAACATTGTTTATAATGAACTTATTGCTAGAGGATATAATGTTAATATTGGAACATTAGAAAATGGCGAAATAGATTTTATAGCAACAAGGTTTAATGAAAAAATATACATTCAAGTTACTTATATTTTAAGTGATGAAACAGTAATTGATAGAGAATTTAATGCTTATAAAAAGATTGAGGATAATTATCCAAAATATGTTCTTTCAATGGATAAATTTGATTTATCACAAAATGGCATAATTCATAAAAATATAATTGATTGGTTGCTTAAAAGATAGTAAGTGGTTTAAAGAGGTGATTGAAGAATGGCTAATTATGAAAGTGAAGCAAGATTAGAAGATAGAATGATTGATCAACTTAGAAGGCAAGGTTATAATTACATTGAAATAAATGATGTTAAAGAATTAGAACAAAATTTTAGAGAACAAGTTAATATTCATAATAAAATAGAACTTAAAGGTAAAAATTTAAGTGATAAAGAATTTGAAAGATTAATGGTTAAAATATCTGGTAAAGGTGTTTTTCAATCAGCAAAAGAATTAAGACAAAAACAAGATATTCAAAGAGATGATGGTAGTATTGTTTATATTGAACTGTTTAATACAAAAGATTGGTGTAAGAATATATTTCAAGTAACTCATCAAACTACTGCCCATGGAAAATATACAAATAGATATGATGTAACTATTTTAATAAATGGATTACCTTTGGTTCAAGTTGAATTAAAACGTAGAGGAATTGATACGAAAGAAGCCTTTAATCAAATTAAGAGATATAAAAGGCATTCTTATCAAGGATTATATAAATTTATTCAATTATTTGTAATAAGTAATGGGGTAGAAACTAAATATTTTGCAAATGGTGATCAAGAATTAAATTATGGATTTACTTTTTATTGGACTGATATAAATAATGATAGAATTAATAACCTAGAACAATTTTGTGTATTTTTCTTAGACAGATGTCATATAGGAAAAATGATTGCAAGATATATGATTGTTAATGAAACTGAAAAAATGTTGATGGTAATGAGACCTTATCAAGTATATGCAGTTGAAAATATTGTATCACGTGCACTAGATACAAGTAATAATGGTTATGTATGGCATACAACTGGTTCTGGTAAAACAATTACTTCTTTTAAGACAAGTCAAATTTTATCTTTAGAACCATCTATCAATCAAGTATTCTTTTTAGTAGATAGAAAAGACTTGGATAAACAAACTTTGGATGAATTTAATAAATTTGATCCAGGTTGCGTTGATATGACTAACCAAACAGATAAATTAATAGAACAAATTAAAGATAGTTCTAAACCATTAATTATAACTACAATCCAAAAAATGGCTAATGCTTGTACTAATCCTAAATATGCACATATTATGGAAAAATATAAAGATTTAAAAACAGTATTTATAATAGATGAATGCCATAGATCACAATTTGGTGATATGCATAAACAGATTTCAAAGACATTTAGTAAAGCACAATACTTTGGGTTTACTGGTACGCCTAGATTTAAGGAAAATCCATCACAAGATGGTAGAAGTACTGCTGATATATTTGAAAAATGCTTACATACATACCTAATAAAAGATGCTATTAAAGATGAAAATGTATTAGGATTTAATGTTGATTATATAAAATTTATGGAAGTAAATACAGGTGCATTAGAAGAAGATGTTATGGTGGAAGGAATAGATACTGATGAAGTGTTTTTAGCAGATGAAAGAGTAGGCTTAATTGCTCAGCACATTATTGAACATCATAATATTAAAACAAGAGATAGAAAATATAATGCATTATTTACTGTATCTTCAATACCGTTACTAATAAAATATTATGATGCTTTTAAAAAGATAAAACATGATTTAAAAATAGGAGCAATATTTACTTACGGAGCAAATGAAGATTTAGATAAAAATCCAGAACATTCAAGAGAAGTATTAGATAGATATATGGAAGATTATAACAAAATGTTTAATACAAATTTCTCTACTCATAATTTTGACGGTTACTTTAGAGATATATGTAAAAGAATAAAAAATACAGAAATTGATATAGTTATAGTTGTTAATATGTTATTGACTGGATTTGATGCTAAAAGATTAAATACTTTATATGTTGATAAACCACTTAAATATCATGACCTAATTCAAGCATTTTCAAGAACAAATAGAGTTGAAACTGCCACAAAACCATTTGGTAATATAGTTTGTTATAGAACTACTAAAGCTAGAGTGGATGAAGCTGTTAAATTGTTCTCTCAAACTGATAGTATTGACACCGTAATAATGGCACCATATGATACTTACCTAGATAAGTTTAATAAAGCTGTAGATAAGTTGTTAGAAATCACTCCAACTGTTGATAGTGTTGATGAACTAGAAAGAGAAGAAGATATAAAAGAGTTTATTTTAGCATTTAGAAATGTTGCTAAAATACTTGTTAGTTTAAAAACATTTAATCAATTTGATTTAGATAATGATGATACTGTTATTAATACTCAAATGTTTGAAGATTATAAAAGTAAATATTATGAGTTATATAGAAAAATTTCTAATGATAAGGAAAAAAGTTCAATTCTAAATGATGTTACATTCTCACTAGAACTAATTCAAACTGATAGAATTAATGTTTCATATATACTTAATTTAATTAGAAATGTTGATTTAACAGATGAAGAACAGAAGAAACGTGATATTGCAGATATTGAAAGTAAGTTAACAAATATTACAGATGATGAATTATTCTTAAAAGCAGATTTAATTAAGAGTTTCTTAAAATCTATTTTACCTGCACTAAAAGAAGACGATTCAATAGATGATGCTTTCAATGAACATATGAATAAAGAAAGAGAAAAAGAAATTGAAAAATTTGCATTAAATAATAGAATTAATTTAGATAAATTAAATGAAATAATTAATGAATATGAATATAGTAGTATTTTCCCAGATAAAGAAATAAACGAGGCTATTGATATAGATGATTATTGGGAAAGAAGAACTATAAAAAATAAAGTCAAAGAATTTATTAAAAATATATTTAAGAAATTTTTATAGGAGGATGTTATGTCAAGAGAAGAAAAACAACAATCACAACAAGCAGAACTTCAAAAACAACTTTGGAGTATTGCTAATTCCCTAAGGGGAAATATGGATGCTAATGATTTCAAAAATTATATCTTAGGATTAATATTCTACAGATATTTATCTGAAAATCTAGTTAATTACGTTGAAAATGTAATGTTAAGAAATAAAATGAAATATGCTGATATGTTTAAGGATAAAAAGCAAGCACAAGAGTTTAAGTCTGATTTAATAGAGGAAGAAAATATAGGTTATTGTATTGAGCCAGAGTATCTATGGAGTACATTAATTGATAACATTAAAACTGGTAAGTTTGATATTTCAATGCTTGCTAAAGCAGTTAATGTTATCTCAGAATCTACTTTAGGTAATGAATCAGAAGATGATTTCGAAAATTTATTTGAAGATATGGATTTAAACAACTCTAAATTAGGTAGAGGAGAGGCAGAAAGAACTAAACTAATTTCAACTATTATGCTAAAAATAGATGATATAGACTTTCATCATGAAGATGCTGAAATTGATGTTTTAGGTGATGCATATGAATACTTAATTTCAAACTTTGCAGCATCAGCAGGAAAGAAAGCAGGAGAGTTCTATACACCACAACAAGTATCAAGAATTCTTGCTAAATTAGTTACGTTAAATAAATCAAAACTTCAAAGTGTATATGATCCTACCTGTGGATCTGGTTCATTACTTTTAAGAGTAGGTAAAGAATGTAAGGTGAGTTCATACTATGGACAAGAATTTAATTCTACAACTTACAACTTAGCTCGAATGAACATGTTATTACATGGCGTTTCATTTAAACATTTTGATATTAAAAATGATGATACTTTAGAAAGACCTAGACATTTAGACATGAAATTTGATGCAATAGTTGCTAATCCTCCATATTCTGCAAACTGGAGTGCTGATCCAAAATTCATAGAGGATGAAAGATTTAGTGCTTATGGTAAATTAGCACCAAAGTCAAAGGCAGATTTTGCTTTTATTCAACATATGATATATCAATTATCAGATAATGGAACAATGGCAGTAGTTCTTCCTCATGGCGTTTTATTTAGAGGAGCTTCAGAAGGAGTAATTAGAAAATATTTAATTGAAGAGAAAAACTATTTAGATGCAGTAATTGGATTACCAGCTAATATATTTTACGGAACAAGTATTCCAACTTGTATATTAGTATTTAAAAAATGTAGAGAAAATGAAGATAATATTTTATTCATTGATGCATCAAAAGATTTTGAAGCAGGAAAAAATCAAAACAGATTAAGAGATGAAGATGTTGATAAAATTATTGAAACTTATAAAAATAGAGTTGAGATAGAAAAGTATTGCCATGTTGCTCCAATGTCTGAAATAAAAGAAAATGAATATAATTTAAACATTCCTAGATATGTAGATACTTTTGAAGAGGAAGAAGAAATAGATATTAAAGCTGTTCAACAAGATCTTAAAGATATTGATAAGCAAATAGCAGAAGTAGATAAAGAACTTAATGTTTACCTAAAAGAATTAGGTTTGGAGGAAATTTAATGAATGAAATTAAATTAGGAAAACTTGAAAAAATAAAAGATCTAAGAAGTATTTGGAAAAATGAAGAATATGATTTTACACCTTGGTTAGCTAAAGAACAAAATATTAAACTATTAAGTGATGAACTAGGAATTTCAATAAAAGTTTTAAAGACAGAAGCTTCTGTCGGAAAATATTCTTTAGATATTCTAGCAGTTAACGAAGACACAAATGAAAATATTATTATTGAAAATCAACTTGAAATAACTAATCATGACCATTTAGGAAAAGTTCTTGTGTATGGATCTGGATATGATGCTAAAACAATTATTTGGATTGTAAAAGATTATAATGAAGAACACAAGCAAGCAATCGAATGGTTAAATGAGCATTCTGATGAAAATATAAACTTATTTTTGGTAAAAATTGAATTGTTTAAAATTGGAAATTCTGAGATAGCCCCTCATTTTGAAATAATAAGTCAACCAAATGACTGGACAAAAACTATTAGAAGTAATCAAAGCAATACAGAATTAACTGGAATGAAACTTGTTGATTTAAATTTTTGGCAAGGTTTTAGTGAGTATTTATCTGACAATAGAACTACATTTTCTATTAGAAAAGCTCAGCCTCAACATTGGTATAGTTTAGCTATTGGTTCTAGCGATTGCCACATAGATTTAACTGTTAATAAAAACGGTGAAGTTGCTTGTTCATTATGGATTGAAAATAATAAAAGTCTATACAATAAATTCTTTGAACATAAAAATGAAATAGAAACGGACTTAGGATATTCTGTTAAGTGGGATTATAAAGAAGGAAGTAAAGCTAGCAGTGTTGATATAAGAAGTGATTTTAGATTGGATTTAAAGAATAGTGATTTGTCAAAAGGATATGAATGGTTATTAAATAAAGCTGAAGATTTTAAAAGAGTATTTAGAAAATATTTATAATAAAAAGGATTTATACAAACATATTTTGCATAAGTCCTTTTTTTAATTCTTGTAATTTTTGAAGTAAATTTTCATTATATTGAATTTTTAAATTTAACAATTTGATAATTTTTCCTAGTTTATTTTGCATTTTACCCTTAGGAATATCAACTTTAATTTCATAAAATAAATCCATATTAAGATTTCGTCTTACTATACTTGCTCCTTGTTCGGATGAAATTTTGTATTCATATAGTGCTTTAGGAGATTTAATCCAATAATCAAAAAAATCTATATCTATATTATTATTTATATCAAATATTTTATATGATGGTGAAACAATACCTATGTTATATTTACTATTAATATTTATATTTCCCATCCATAGGTTTTGTGGACTAAGAACTAGTTGATTCTTTTTTAATATTTTATAACCTACATTGTTATCACTAGCAGCTTGTTTATTAAAATAATCTTTTTGTAAGTAGATACCTTTTGATGTAGAAGATAGTATTTCATATTCATTATTTTTAATTGTTTTATGATTTTGTTCTGTTAATATATTTTTTAAAGGAACTTTCTCTATTTCGATATTTTTTCCAATGCTATTAATAAGTCCTTTTTTAAATAACTTAAGGTCTTCAATTTTCTTAGTTTGAAGTTCTATTTTTTTATCT
>CAVKUP010000021.1:0-20119 GCA_963659735.1 bacterium | reverse complement strand
TTATTTATAAGGGTTTGTAAGAGTTTTTATGTTCTACAACTGTCAAACTTAAGATTTTAATATTTGTTTATTCATTTGTCAAATCATCGTCACTCATAAATTCACTTAATAAATTTTCCATTTCTTTTCTTTCTTCTTCAGTAGGTTCTACTGATTCACATCTTTTACCATGCCATAACATAACACCATCTGTATCATAAGATATAATTTTATTAAATATTTCTTTATTATTATTTATCTTATTATTATATTCCTTCATATAAGTAATATCTTCTTCCTTATTTACTACTTCATTATTGCTTATTTGATTCCATACATTGCTTGTCAGAGTAACACTTCTTTGTTTAACTAGATTTTCATTTCTAATATATTTAACATTTATTAAATCTAAATCTTTTAACTTTTTTATCGTAACAGATATTGCCTTTGGCCTAACACCAAATAAATTAGCGAAATAACCATTACTAGCAAAGCAAGTATTATTGTATTTATCATTTCTACAAAAGCCTACTATTCTTATATAAATTAATTTATCTAAATAAGATAAATCCTTTCTAGATAAAAAATGCTCTGGTACATAAGCATATACCAAAACATATTTATCTATAATAAACACTTCCTTTAAAATTTTTCATTAAATCATCTACCTTTCTAAATTAAAACTATTCCATATAAAAAAGATCACATATAAGTGAACCATTTAAAATATTACTTCATCAATTATTACATCATTGCCTTCCTTTCTTACTTTTATTTCTTTAACAAATCTTTCTAGAAACATTTTCTTTTCATGATTATTCAAATGCATAAAATTATTTTTTAAATTGACTATAACTTCTTTAATAATTTCTTCATTAGTTAGATCTTCTTCATTTGAATATTTATTAATTTTATCTAACTCATTATTTAACACTTCTAATTTAGAATCAATTACACTTTTTACTTCTTTAAAAGTATCGTAATCAATTTCATTAGTACTAAATAATTCTGTCATATCTTTTTTCTTTTTATTTAATTTGCGGGTTTGCTCTTGTAAATCTAAAGTATCATTGTTTTCTATTACCTTTTTTTCTTTCTTTAAAATACTTTTATCAAATTCTAAATCTTTAATATTTTCTAAACAATTAATAAATGCATTTTCTATTTTAATATGAGAAAATCCTGGAGCATTACAACTATTATTGTTATGCCCATTACACTGATAAGTAATATACTTTTTACCACTTTGAAGTTGCCCTCTAGCATGATATTTACCTCCACATAAACTACATCTTAAGACTCTAAAATAATAAGTATCGTCAGAAGAGTATTTCTTATTATGAAATTTCTTTCTTTTCTTCATTAAATCGCTAACGCTATTAAATAAGTCTTCGTTAATTATAGGTGTTATGTTTCTACCACTTACTTCAAAGCCATTCTTTCTTCCTACTCCATACCTTACATTTCCAATATAAAGAGGATTAGTAAGTATGGAATAAATAGTTGATTGATTCCAATGTCCTCCTCTTTTAGTTGGTACATTTAAATCTTTTAACTTTTTAGCAATTTTAACCATTGATTCACCATCTAAATACCAATTAAATATTTTCTTAACATAAATTGCTTCATTTTTATTAACTTTAAGTTTCCCTTTACCTACTAAATAATCATAACCAAAAACCCCATTACAATTAGTATAATTACCTTCTTTAGTTTTTTGTTCATATCCAAAAGTAACTCTTTCTGCTAAATTTTCTCTTTCAAATTCTGCAAATATTCCAATAATCTTAACAAACATTCTTCCAACAGCATTTGAAGTATCTATTTTTTCTGTTTGAGAGTTAAAAGTACAATTATGACTATCAAATAATTCTATTAAATAAATAAGGTCTTTAACACTTCTAGTAAGTCTATCTAGTTTGTATATTAAAACATTATTTATTTTTCCTTTCTTTACATCTTCAATTAATCTTGATACTTCTTTCCTGTCAGTTAAATTTTTACCACTTATACCATCATCAACATAGTAATCTACAATTTCCCAATCATTACTTTCTGCGTATTTAGTTAATTTATCTTTTTGAGCGTGAATACTAAATCCAACGGTCGCTTGTTCTTCAGTAGATACCCGTAGGTAGATTGCTGTCTGCATAAGTTAATATCACTCCTTTCTAATTAGAAGTAATACCTTTCCTTTCACTTAAAATTTTTGGAACACTAGTATTTAAGAAAAACTTCATAATCTCTAAACTAATGTTTTTAGATAAACAAGTCATTATTGGGCCTCCTTTTTTCTAACTCATTCATCTAATTATACGGGTTAGTTATTCAAATATTCCAAAACACTATAGTAATATTCACTTACAAACAAATTTATTTTGTATGTTAGTTTTTGATAAAACCCTTATTTATAAATAAAAAACACTATAGTAATTTTTCACTATAGCATTTTTAATACACGACTTTATTTGTATTTACAAGCCATATCTTTCGATTAGTATTTTCTCTAAGATATGTTTCATAAACACTTGTATATTTTAAAACTTCTTTATGTTTAACAAATTCTTTAGCAATTAAAGACATATCTTTACTACTTGAATAATGATCGGCCGTATCTAGGCCATGAGGATTTTTAAAATTAGTATTTTTTAGTCCTAATTCTTTTGCTTTTTTGTTCATCATTTCAACAAAATTATTAACATTTCCAGCGACGGCCTCAGCCAAAGCAACTACTGCATCATTGCCAGATGCAATCGCTACACCCTTAAATAAATCCCGAACTGTCATCTTTTCTCCCGTTTCTAACAAAATTTGACTTCCACCCATTTTAGATGCATTTTCACTAACTGTAATTACTTGATCCCATTTAATTACATTATTTTCAATTGCCTCAACAATAAGTAACATGCTCATCATTTTAGTCATAGATGCTGGATTTAACTTTTCGTTTGAATTCTTTTCAAATATTATATTACCAGTTGAGGCTTCGATTAAAATAGCACTTTTTGCTTTTTCTGCTAACTTTAAATCTTCATCAGCTGAAACACAAATTGGTAATAATAATAAAATTAAAATACATATTTTTTTCACAAACATCACCTAATAAAAAATATGTAAAAAAAAAGTTTTTATACAAAAACATTTAAACATAAGTCATTACAAAAAATAAACATCAGTATTTTTAATTTATTAAGTTTTTTTTGCACAAGTTGTATTAATGCTTTTTATTCATGCTTAAATAATTTGTTGTCCTTAAAAACATTAGAATTTTAACCATTTTATATACCAAGTAAATTTCACGTGATTTTACAACACTAATCTATATACTCTCAGATTTCTTCTACATTTTGATATAAAACACATATCATAATCCATTAACAAAAAATTCATTTTATTTTTTTATATCCTTGTTTAATTAAACTCTCATCATCACAATCTGACCACTTAGTATCACTTTCTCCGGTCAATTCCCTATAACGATAATAAGTAACTTCTTTATAAATAGGTTCATTAACATAATTAACAACAGTTTTTCTACAATCAACTATTGAATCATATGTTCCGGCATTATTATACCCAGTCGCACAAACATAAACAGTCTTACCATTATAATTCATTTTTATTGCCTTATCAGTAACGACTTCAACATGTTGCACTCTCTGAGTTCCACTTTTAACCTTACTTACTTTTGTTTCAACTTGATTAGTACTACTTTTTTCAACTTTATTAGTACTCCAGTCTGACCACTGTCCATATGCCCATGACTCGTCAAGATTTTTTACGAACTCGCACCTTGCGGTGCTGGTACTGGGAAATGATGTTCCATCAAGTCCCATATGAAGCATAATATAATCGGTTTTATCAGAACAAGATAGATTAACCTTCATAGTATATTCATCTTTTTCTTTAGTAACTTCAATATAAGATTTTATCAAATTACATTGCTTACTATTACTATCACTAAATTTAACAAGCATTTTTTTACTATACATATCACCTAATGTTAATTTAACTTTATCATTTTCATTTTGAGGTAATCTAGAAGAAGTAAAATAACCACTTCCAGCCACTTCCATAGCATATAAATTACTATTAAAATTATCGGCTGATGTGATTTTACTATCAACATAATTTTTAACAAATCCTTTTGTTGGAAACAACATCATCAAAACAAATAGAGCAAGTACTAATAACACTATCTTAAAAAAAACAGATCTTAATGTCTTATCATTAGTCTCATCATCAACATACATCCCCATTTTCCCCCTTTCAAATATGTCAGTTATACTAGCACATTCTATACCATTTGTCAATTAAAAGCAATCATTTTTAACCATATCATAAACAATAGCTAAGGCCCATTTATAACTAATATTATTTTCAATTTTCATCATCAAATTATTATATTGTTTTTCACTAAGTGGAAAAGAAAATATTGACAAGTCTTCTGCATCAACTTTTTTTCTATGCCTTAAACAACTTTCCAATTGAGCTGTTTTTTTCATAATATCATTATATTTTTCGGTGTTTTCGAATTTCAAAATATATTTAAGCATCTCAAACGTAATGACACTATAACCATATTGCCTATAAAAATAATCATCTAATAATTCAAACTGCTGCCTATAACCATTAACACCACTTATAAAGCTATAATCTTTTTCATATATCATCATTACTAATTTTACTAAATCTTGTTTTTTATAATGATGTTTTTTTCTTGTATATTCGATAGCTTCATCTAATACATCGTAAACTTGATTTTCAAATTCATATTCTAAACGTTTATTTAAAATTTCCTCATTCATAACCATAACCTCTTTTCATACATTATAGCACACTTTTTAATTTAACAATATTAAGGTACAACTAACTTGTCAAAATATAAAAAAAAAGATATAATGTATTAGTCAGTTTTAACTTTATAAGAAAGGAGTTAATAATGAAGTTTAACAAAAATGAAACTTATATTTTCGCTTTAGGCGGACTTGGTGAAGTTGGAAAAAATATGTATTGTGTAATGCATAACGATGAAATAATTATTACCGATGCAGGTGTTATATTTCCAGGTGGAGAATTAATGGGAATTGATTATGTTATTCCTGATGTAACATTTTTAAAACAAAATGAATCAAAAATTAAAGGACTGTTTATCACACATGGTCATGAAGATCATATTGGAGGAATTCCATTTTTACTTTCTGAGATAAATATTCCAGCAATTTATGCGCCTAATCAGGCAGCTGCTTTAATTAGAAAAAAATTAGAAGATAGAAAAATAAAATATAATAATTTGTTTATTTATAATGAAGACAGTGTATATCATTTCAAAGATATGTGGGTAGAATTTTATAGAACAACCCACTCTATTCCAGATTCACATGGAATATGCATTCATACACCAGATGGTGTTATTGTAACAACTGGAGATTTTAAATTTGATTTAACCCCAATTGGCCCTATGGCAGATGTTCAAAAGATTGCTAGATTAGGACAAGAAGGAATTACATTACTTTTAAGTGATAGTACAAATGCTATGAATTCAGGGGTAAGTACTAGTGAGTCAAAAGTTGATGATGCTTTAGAAGATTTATTTAATAAACATCAAAGTAGAATAATAATCGCAACATTTGCTTCTAATATATACAGACTTAAGCACATTGTTGATACGTGTAAAAGGCATGGCAGAAAGATTGCTGTTTTCGGAAGAAGTATGGAAAACAACATTGAAATATCAATCGAAGGTGGTTATATAAAACATAAAGATATATTTATATCACCAGATGAAGCAAATAATCTTCCTTCTGATAAAATTTGTCTATTATGTACAGGAACTCAAGGAGAACCTCTTGCCGCACTAAGTAGAATAGCAAATGGTACATTCAGACATCTAAAATTAAGAAGTGATGATGTTGTTGTATTTTCATCATCAGCTATACCAGGAAATGCTTTAAGCATATCAAGGACAATTAATAAATTATATTTAAAAGGAATAACTGTTTATACTAATACTTCATTAAGTGACATACATGCAAGTGGACATGCTAATGAGGAAGAATTAAAGTGGATGTTAAGATTAGCTAAGCCAAAATATTTTATGCCATTTCATGGAGAATATAGAATGCTTAAAAGACATGCAGATATTGCTGTCGAATGTGATATACCTAAAGAAAATACTTTTGTTTTAGGTAATGGTGATGTTCTTTCTATGAAAAAAGGTGTGGTTACTAAAGCTGGACATATTCCTGCTGGTGATACGTATGTTGATGGAAATCGTATCGGTGATGTTAGTAATGCAGTGATGAAAGATAGAAAAATTATGGCAAATGATGGAATTGTTGTAGTCATTTCAAATATTGATGTAAAAAATGGAAAATTACTGGCTAACCCTAATATTATTACAAGAGGATTTGTCTTAGTAAATGATAATTTAGATTTACTTAAAAAATTAGAATTCTTAGCAAAAGATGCAATTAATAGTAAAATTAAAACTGGCGTAAATTATGCAGAGGTAAAAGCTGAGATAATAAATAATTTAAGTAATTATATAAATTTACATACTGGAAGAAAGCCAATCATTTTACCGGTAATTATGGATATTAAAAAAAACGTTAAAATTTAACGTTTTTTTATTTTAAATAAGGTTTTAAAAATTTACCTGTATAGCTTTCTGTGCATTTGCAAACTTCCTCAGGTGTTCCAGTGGCAACAATATTACCTCCACCATCGCCACCTTCAGGTCCTAGATCAATGATATAATCAGCTACTTTTATAACGTCTAAGTTGTGTTCAATAACAAGTACTGTATCACCATTATCAACAATTTTATTCAATATAACAAGTAATTTTTTAATATCATCGCTATGAAGACCAGTAGTTGGTTCATCTAGAATAAATAAACTTTTTCCTGTTGGCTTTTTTTGTAATTCTTTAGCAAGTTTTATTCTTGCTGCTTCACCGCCTGATAATGTTGGTGCAGGCTGACCTAGCTTAATGTATGAAAGTCCAACATCTGAAAGCATTTGTAGTTTGTTTTTTATTTTAGGAACGTTTTCGAAAAATTCTAATGCTTCATCGACTGTCATTTCTAGTACATCATAAATACTTTTTCCTTTATATTTTATTTGTAATGTTTCACTGTTATAACGAGTTCCATGACATACTTCACAAGGTACATATACATCAGGTAAAAAATGCATTTCTATTTTTTTAACACCATCTCCCCAGCAGGCTTCACATCTTCCACCTTTGACGTTGAATGAAAATCTACCTTTATCATAACCTCTCATTTTGGCTTCTTTTGTTTCGGTAAAAATATCTCTAATGTCATCAAACACAGAAGTATAAGTGGCAGGATTACTACGTGGGGTTCTTCCGATTGGTGTTTGTGATATATCAATAATTTTATCAATATTTTCAAGACCTTTTATTGTTTTATAAAGTCCTGGCTTTTCTTTTGATTTATATAAATTATTAGAAACGGCTTTATATAAAATGTCATTTACTAAAGTTGATTTACCCGAACCAGATACACCAGTTACACATATAAATTTTCCAAGTGGAAATTTTACTTTAATATTTTTTAAATTATTTTCTTTAGCTCCAACAACTTCTAAATATTTTTTATTACCTTTTCTTCTAATGCTAGGAACTTCTATTTTTAATTTACCTGTTAGATATTTTCCAGTTAAACTATCTTCATTTGCCATGACTTCCTTTGGCGTTCCTTTAGCAACTATATTTCCTCCATGAACCCCTGCTTTAGGGCCAATATCCACTAGATAATCGGCTTGAAGCATTGTATCAGTATCATGTTCAACAACGATTAAAGTATTACCTAAATCACGCATTTTTAAAAGTGAATTAATTAATCTTTGATTATCTCTTTGATGCAGACCAATAGAAGGTTCATCTAAAACATATAAAACACCTGTTAGTTGTGATCCTATTTGTGTGGCTAATCTAATACGTTGTGCTTCACCACCAGATAATGTTTTAGCTTCCCTATCTAAAGTTAAATATTCTAAACCAACGTTGATTAAAAATGATAATCTTGATGAAATTTCTTTAATAATTAATTTTGATATTTCCTTTTTTTCTTCTGACAATT
The DNA here is from genome assembly GCA_963659735.1 of bacterium. Lineage (GTDB taxonomy): Bacteria > Bacillota_I > Bacilli_A > RF39 > UBA660 > Coprosoma. The sequence goes on along the minus strand of CAVKUP010000021.1, from coordinate 12,030 downwards.
TTAAATTATTTAAAAAGTCATATAAATCTTTTATACTTAATTTAGTAACTTCATAAATGTTTTTATTGTCAATTAAAACTGATAAAACACTATCGTTTAATCTTGCACCATGACATTTAGGACATTTAAGTTCAGTCATATAATTTTCAATCCATGCCCTAATCCAAGTGCTTTTTGTTTCCATATATCTTCTTTCTAAATTAGTAATAATTCCCTCAAAAAATCCTTTGGTTGTTCTTTTGTTACCGGCTTTAGAGGTATAGTTAAATGTAAGTAATTCATTTGACCCATATAAAATAATGTCTAACTGTTTTCTTGATAAGTTTTTAATTGGAGTGTCCATATCAATATTATGGTGCATACATGCAGTTTGAAGATTTGTATATGTTATGTTGTTTTCATCACTTGTATTCATTGAAGCTATTGCTCCACCATTAATACTTAAATCTTTATTAGGAATAATTAAATCTTCATCTATTTTATATTTAACTCCTAATCCTTTACATTCTGGGCAGGCTCCCCACGGAGCATTAAATGAAAACATTCTGGGTTCCAATTCAGGTAAAGAAAAGTCACATTCTGGACAGGCATATGTTTCGCTTAATAGCATTTTTTCACTACCAATAACATCAATTAATACTTTGCCATTTCCTAATTTACATGCAGTTTCCATGCTTTCATATAATCTACTTCTTATATCTTCTTTTATTACTAATCTATCAATAACAACTTCAATTATATGTTTTTTATTTTTATCTAAATTAATGTCTTCAGATAAATCATATTCTTCATTATCAATGATAACTCTAACGTAGCCATCTTTTCTCAAATTTAAAAGTAGATCTTTATGTGTTCCTTTTTCTAAAGAAACTACTGGACTTAAAACTCTTATTTTAGTTTTTTCTTCTAAGCTTAAAACATCGTTAACCATTTCTTCTATGCTTTGGCTAGTTATTGGTATATGGTGTTTAGGACAATATGGCACACCAATTCTAGCAAATAATAATCTTAGATAATCATATATTTCAGTTACTGTTCCAACTGTACTTCTTGGATTTTTATTTGTTGTTTTTTGATCGATACTAATTGCTGGTGATAGACCATCAATACTATCAACATCTGGTTTTTCTGAACCACCTAAAAATTGTCTAGCATATGCACTTAAACTTTCAATATATCTTCTCTGCCCTTCAGCGTATATGGTGTCAAAAGCTAATGAACTTTTACCACTGCCAGAGACTCCTGTCATTACAATTAATTTATTTTTAGGCAATGTAATACTTATGTTTTTTAAATTATTTTCTCTTGCTCCTTTAATTATTATTTCATCCATTTAAACCGCTCCTTTAAGAATTATTATAACATTATTGTCAATATAATTTTATCAAACAAACAAAAGTTTATCAATTTCTATCCAATGAGCTGAATTTTTTTCAATTATTTTTTCTAATAGTTAAAATAAAATAAATGGCTTTATAAACCATTTATTTTATTTCAATTGATTTTGATGTTTTTTCAGCAGCTTCTTTTGGAAAGTTTAATTTTAAAACGCCTTTGTCAAATTCAGCTTCAATTTTACTTTCATCTATATCTCCAACGTAAAATTTACGTTCAACAGAACCATAGAATCTTTCTTGGCGTATGAAATTTTTTTCTTCTTCATTCGTTTCTTTGTTTTTTTCGGCTTTGATTGTTATATAACCATTTTCGTAGTCAACAGTTATATCGTCTTTTTTCATTCCTGGCAAATCGGCTTCTAAAAAGTAATTACCATTCTTTTCATAAATATCGCATTTCATTGTACCTGCATCTGAAAAAGCATCAAACATATTATCAAAATCAAAATTTCTTGGTAACATTCTCATATTCATTCCTTCTTTCTTTTACAATTATGTTATACCACTATTTTTAGCACTTGTCAAGCATGAATGCTAAAGAAATTTAAAATTAAAAATGATTTTTTAGATCATTTTTATTCTTTGATTAATTCTTTCTATTCCAAGTAATTTCATAATTTCATATAAATCTGGAGTATTACATTTACTTGTGATACTTACTCTAATAACTGTACTAAAATCAGCAATACTTCCTTTAAAATTTTCTGGGTTTTCTTTATATTCTTTCATTTCGCCTGCATATCCACATTTTATAGCTGCTTTTTTCATGTTATTAAACCATGTATCTTTGTCATCTTTTTCACTATAAAATTCATTTAAATAAGTATTTAAAACATTTTTAATTTCTTCTTTATCTGTTATTTTTTGCCATTCATAGTTAACTGGTTTAAATAATTCATCATACATATACCAAATCTGATTTTTAACATCACTAAAGTATCCAATATCTTTTCTTGGCTTTTTTTGTTGCCTTTCAATATTAAAAATATTTATTGAATAATCTTTATATTTTTCAAGTAATGAAGAAAATTCTTTATCGTATTTTTTTGAATGATTTAGTGCCATGTCATAAACGGTTTGCGCAGTTAGGGTACTGATGTAGTTTCTAGAAATATTCATTAGTTTTTCATAATCAAATAATGTACCACCTACAGGCATTTTTTTGAAATCTAATGTAAATTCAGATGCATCTTTATCTTTATTTTGATTTAGCCACATTTCAAAGTTTGAATTTGCTATTGTTTCTAGGTAAAGCATAACTGCTTTATTTGGTATTCCTTTTTCATGATAATAGCTAATGGCTGCCCACGGATCTTTTCTTTTACTTAATTTTCGTTTTACGCCACCATCTTCAATCATTATTGGTGCAATATGAGCAAATTTAGGTAAGTTAAATCCTAAATATTCAAATAGTTGAACATGGACTGGTACTGATGATAGCCATTCATCGCCTCTTACAACATGAGTTGTACCCATTAGATGATCATCAACGGCATGGGCAAAATGATATGTTGGAAGTCCATCTGATTTGATTATAACTATATCTTGATCGTTTTCTGGCAATTCCATTTTTCCTTTAATTTCATCTTTAAATTTAAATCTATGGTTAAAATTACCTTTTGATTTTAAACGAATAATGTATTTTTCACCATTATTTATTTTTTCTAGCACTTGGTCTTGTGTTAAATTTCTACATCTTGCATAAAAACCATAATATCCAATTCTTTCTTTATGTTTTTCTTGTCTTTCCCTATCTTCTTTTAGATTTTCTTCTTTGCAAAAGCATGGATAGGCTTTATCTTCAATGATTAATTTTTTTGCGAATGCTTTATAAATATCTTTTCTTTCACTTTGTACATATGGTCCGTAATTTCCTTTATTGCCATTTAAAGTAACGCCTTCATCAAATGTAATATCAAATTTTTCTAAATCTTCTATTATTTTTTTAACTCCGTTTTCTATGCTTCTTTTTTGGTCTGTGTCTTCAATTCTTAAAAAGAACACACCATTTGATTGATTAGCTAGCTTTTGAGAAATAAATGATGCATATAGTGCACCTAGGTGAATTAATCCAGTTGGACTTGGGGCATATCTTGTTACCATTGCACTTTCATTTAGATTTCTTTTTTTATATAAATTTTCATAATATTTATAGTCATGATTTGTTTTTAATAATAAATCTGCATACTCTTCTTTAGTCATATTTCTTCCTCTTTTCTCATAATAAGTTTACCATATTTTATATAAAAGAAAAAGCCTAATTAGGCTTTATTCACTGCTTTCGGTAGTATTTGTTTGACTATCTTCTTTCTTTTCAGTATTTGGTGTTTCTTCCCCCTCTTTATTTGTATCGGTTTTTGCCGAATTACTTGAAGAACTATTTGAGTTTGAAGATGATGATGTAGATGAAGATGATGTAGATGAAGAAGATGATGCTGAACTACCACTTGCAGTTAATACAATCGATTTAACATCTTCAACGTTCGCTCCTGCTTGAACACTTTGACTAATGATATTTCCTGAACCACCATTAATGGTTACTTTTATTCCGTTTTGTGAGCAAAAACTTTGAGCATAGCTTACTGATTTTCCAACAAAACTTGGTAGTTGTACTAATGATTGTGTCCCTGAGTCCATTTTTCCAATTATTGTTTGTTCATATGGAGTATTCACATCAAAACTAAATGATTTAACTGTTTTTGCCTTCTTCTGGCCTAAGTTTTCTTTCATTGCATTACTTACAGCTTTAATACTTTCATCATATAAAACATAATTATATAATGATAGGTTTGTACCACCATAGTCTATTATTCTAGCACTATATCCGCTTAAATAAAGTCTTTGCATTCCTAATACATCTGACATATCACTCATGTCTGTACTTTTAGCAGCAACATCTTTGAAAACGTTATAAAGTGATAAGATTTGATCTGTACTCATGTTTGTTGTCATATTATTACTTATTGTATCAAGTAATTTATAAATTGTATTTAAATCTTTTACGTCTTTAAATTTATTTAGAAGTGCGGCTACAACTTCTTGTTGGTGCTGGCCACGAATGAAATCGTTTGATGTATAATTTGTCCATTTAGATGAGCACATAGTTGGATTTGGATGACGGTTACGTGAATATGCTAAGGCTTGTTCACCGTTTAAAGTTTGTTTACCTTTTTCAATATATATTGTATTAGAACCCCATTCACGATTACTATTTTGTTCACACAAGCTGTATGGTACATCTATCTCTACTCCACCTAAGTTATCGACTAATGATACAACTCCTTTAAAGTTAATTTTTACATAATAGTCAATTTTTACATCAAGAAAGTTTTGAATAGTATTAATCATGCATTCTTCGCCTTTCCAAGCGGCATGTGTGATTTTATTTTTTCTTTGATTAGTAAAGCAAGCAATTGGTACATATGAATCTCTTGGTATACTTAAGATTGTTGTACTTAAGGTTTTTGGATTAAATGTTATAAGCATTAATGAATCACCATTAAATGAGCTACCTTTAATACCTTCTGCTTCTGAGTCAACACCCATTAATAAGATTGTAAATGGTTCTGAAATTGTTGATGATGTTTTTGTATTAGTTTTCTTTTCTTTTACTTGTTTTTTTTCGGTTAATAATATTTTTGTTTTATCTTTAATGTCGGTATATCCATCCATACTGCCAAACATTACTGAGTAATTTGTTGGTAAAAATACATAATCAATCTCACCATTTAACAGTGCATCAATTAAAGCAATGTAACTATCGTATTTTTTAGTGTCGTTAGATAGTTTTTGGTTTTTTATAATTTCTTTAGGTATTATATATCCTTCATAACTTGTTTTATCGTCTAAAATTCCTAATGTTTTATTACCAATGTCTTTAATTGTTTTAGCTTTATTTGTATTTAATGTGACTAGGCTTGATGAGTATGTTGTATAGCCAGAAGTATCACTTACTTTAACTAAAGTCCCATAGACTTTATCTACATTATATCCAGCAAATATACCGGCCGTGCCGATTAAAAGCATTAAAATAATTATAAAGCTTAAACGACCTTTTTTATATTTTTTTAAATATCTTATTGCAAATAATATTAATATAAAATCAATAAACCCTAAACCAATTGAACCTATTAATCTTAGAGTATTTTCTATGTTGTTAAGTTTTGAAATGGAATAAATTAAATACCCACTTCCTAAAACATTGGTTAAAACCCCTATTAATGTGATTAAAAAAGCTAATTTATGTTTTGTAAGTTTTTTCATAATATCCTCCTCATATGCTCTTGTACTATATAAGTATAAACCATATTTCGACTTTTAACAAGGTTCAACTGAAAATATTTTTGAGTTATTTTTATCATTTTTTTATTTTTGCCTTTACATCCTAAATAAAATAGTATATACTTAAAGAGCAGTGGAAATTGCAGATGTAGTACAACGGTTAGTATATGGCCTTGCCAAGGCTAAGATGCCGGTTCGATTCCGGTCATTTGCTCCAATTGAATACAACTTACGAACCTATTATGGTGTCGTAAGTTTTTTAATGTCTAAAATCTAACTCACTGTTAGCTTGGAAGACATATATAGATGTTCTCTTTCTAGGAAGGAGGACATTTTTTAATGCTTAATTTTAAAACAATAGAAACATTAAAACCTAACTCAACTATTATTGATATTATTAAATGCTATGACTATAAAACAAAAAATGGCAAAGTTAAAACTCTTAAGAATACAAATTTAAAGTTTATTGAACCTACTGAATATTTAATATTATTTCCTATAAAACTCACTATTTATGAGTACAAAGTTAATGAAATATCTAATAAGCAATTTTATGTAGTAGAACATAATGAAAAATATACATTGCAAGAAATATGTAAAATTTTAAAAAAATTATAATTTTAGACTTTACTTTTTACTTATAAAGTGCCAAACAAGTGAGAGGATAACTTCTCTCAAATAAAAAAGAAAGGAGATGTTTTTGTGAGATGTGGAGTTTATGTTAGAGTTTCAACTGACGACCAAAAAGATAACGGTTATTCTATTGATTCACAACTTAGGATGATTAAAGAGTATTGTGAAAAGAAAAACTATGACATTATTGATGTTTATAATGATGCCGGTCATTCAGGAAAAGATTTAATGAGACCAGAAATGCAAAGATTATTAAAAGACATTAAAGCAAAGAAAATTGATAAATTAGTTGCTATTAAAGTAGATAGACTTACAAGAAGTAATTATGATGGCTTTTGGCTACTTAATTATTTAGAAGAACACGATGTTAAATTAGAACTAATACTTGAACCATTTGATGTAAGTACTGCTAATGGTGAAATGATTTATGGAATGAATTTAGTGTTTGGTCAAAGAGAAAGAAAAGAAATTGGAGCAAGAACAAAAAGAGCTATGGAAGAAATGGCTATGGAACATATTCACCCTAGTAAAGCACCCTATGGATATACAAGAAACAAAGAAACAGGTCATTTAGAAATTGAACCTATTGAAGCCGAAGTTGTTAAAGAAATATTTGAACTATGTAAAGAAAGACATTCAACAAGAAATATTGCTACTATTATGAAAGACAACAATGCATATCTAAAACAAGGCAAATGGAAAGCTGATAGAATTTATAAGATACTAACTAATTCTATTTATATTGGAATATTTGAATACGGTAAATATAAAAGAAAACCTGAAGATATATTAAAAGTTGAAGACTACTGTGAACCAATTATTGATTTAAAGACTTGGAACATTACTAGAAAGAATTTAGAGAAAAATAAACATTCTAATTATGGAGAACACATACATTTATTTACTTCACTAATTAAATGTCCTGAATGTGGTAATATTTTATCTTCTACTATTTCTTATAAATATAGTGGAACACCAAATAAAAAAGAGTATTACCATTTAACTTGTAAGAATGTTAATTGTAAAGCAAAAGGACTTCATTATAGTTCTGATAAGATTGAAAAGAAATTAGGAAGAGTTTTAAATGAACTAACTAGATATATGTATGATATGAATAATGAAATAACTGTATCAAATTCAACTAAATCAAAAGACATAAGTGATATTGATAAAGCTATAGAAAAACTAAAAATTCAAGAAAAGAAGTTAGTAGATTTATACCTATCATCAAACTTAAATGTAGATGCTATCAATCATAAAAACGAAGTTATCAAAAAAGAGATTGAAAAATTAAATAAGAAAAAGCAATTATTAGATCCTAATGATGACTTTAAAGAATATACAGTAGAACTACTTAAAAAACTTGATTATAAAAAAGATGATGATTATTTGTTATTTAATAAACTTGGCTTTTCCTTTATGTGGGATAGTTTAAATCGTAAAGCAAAAAGAGATATATTAAATAAACTTGTATCGCAAATAGAAATTACAAGAGATAAAAACTACAACATTGAAATCAAAAATATTAAGTTTACTGATGAATTTATATCTAGAAGTTGTAAAGAATATTTAGAATACTTAAATGACATCTTAAAAAACAATAATATTGGTATTAAATATCAAGAGTTAATAACTACTGATGAACTTAATGATTATTCTAAAAACTACTATGTTTTATCACTTCAAAAGTTAGAAAAGAATGAATATTCAAATGATGAAAGAAAGATATTACTTACACTAGCATCAGAACATTTCTATTATGATGGTATTATACATTGCCCTTTGTATAGTAATGAAACTATTATAGACCAAATAATGTTAATACCTAAAACTGAAATATGTTAAAGAAAGGACTTACTAATTATGAAATTGTTAAACAAAAATAATATTATTAAAAATCAAGTTAATACAATAGAACAATATAAAGTTTTAAACTACTTAAAAGGTACTTTTAATACTGATTATATTGCTATTTATTTAGTTGATAGATATACAATTAAAGTCATAGATACAAATAATGATATTGGCTATTTTAAATACAATAATAAAACAAAAAATATAGATTTTATAGATAACTATAATAAAAGTAAAGAAATGGAGAGATGAAAAAATGAAAAAAATTATTACAAAGGATGAAACTAAAAATCTTAACAAATATGGATTATTAAAACTTGACTATCTGAAAAAGAATAATAAAGTTTTATATCAAGGACTAATTATTGAGGACAAACTAAATACTTTTCTTTTTTCAGTCGGTAAAGAAGCAGAAGAAAAAGTAAAATCTTTAATAAATGAACTTGCTGAAAAAGATAAAGATTTAAATGAGAATTTAAAGGAAGAAAACCAATTGTTGTGGGTGCAAAAGATGAATAATTACAAAAATATTGCAGAAGAAATTGTCTTAAAAAAACTTATATTTAATAAAAAAGTGTGAGGACAAATTGAATAAAATTGTCTTAGCCAGCACTGCAAATGTACTCCTAACATTTGCCTAACCTATGGGACAAGTCCCAAACCTTAAAAATTATAGAAAGGATGAAAAAATGAGAAAAAGAAATATTAAAATTAATGTATTTATAAATGAAGAAGAACAAGTTAGATTTAAAGATAAAGTTAAAAAGTTAGAATTATCTCAATCAGCATATATTAGAAAAATTATAAACGAAGATATGGATAATGTTATTCATAAAGATGTGATTACACCTATTTTAGAACAAATAAAGGCTCTTAATTATGATTTAGTAAGAGCAAGAAACTTTATGATTATGAATAGAATTTACAATGGCAAAGAACTATTAGAAAAAGTACTTACCAAAATAAGAACTTTACAGGATATTCTTGATAATGAGCAATACTAACACACAAGTATTGCTTTTTTCCTTGAATTCAAGCCATATTATAGAAAAAATAGCATTTTATAGTATAATATTACTTGGAGAATTACTTGGCTTTTTAACAAAAATTGGTGTTTGTATAGATATATAGATACGAAATTTGTAAAGGAGTGGTATAATAATAAGCTTAAAAGAGGAGGAAGTGCCTATGACAAAATAACATACCCAAAGTAATTAACTAAAAATACATATAGTTTTTTTACAGCTATGTGTGCGTTGAAAATGAATATCAAGAAAGATGAAAGGATGAAATTTAAAATGAAAGTATTAAGTATAAAGGAACCTTTTGCTACACTAATTGCAAATGGTGATAAATTAATAGAAACTAGAAGTTGGAAAACAAACTATCGAGGAGAATTATTTATTCATGCAAGCGGAAAAAAACTTGCCAAGGAATATTTAACTAATGAATATGTTATTTCATTAATTAATAATTTACCTATGAATTTTGGAAATATAATTTGTAAAGCTAATTTAGTTGATTGTGTATATATGGATGATGATTTTTTAAAAAAAATAAAATTAAATATTAAAGAATATAATTTAGGACTATATGAAAAAGGCAGATATGGGTGGATTTTTGAAGAAATTGAGCCTATTTATCCAATACCTGCAAAAGGAAAATTAAATATTTGGAATTTTGAAGGAGAATATGAATTAATAAATAATAAAAAATGTCGATAAATTGTTGACTTACTAACAAATAAACGATAAAACAATTAACAATTGAGGAGGTTTTAATATGCTTGAAATAAGAAGATTAAATACAGTTGATGAATTTAATAAAGGAATTACAGCATTAACAGAAATTTTTATTGAAGAATATCCATATTATTCAAAATGGATAGAAAAAAATTTAGAACAGGAGAAAAACAAATTTTATCAATTTTAAATGAAAAAGATATAATTGGATATATAATGATACACTTTTGTACTGAAAATATAGTCAAAATTAATGGTATTTACATCTTTGAAGATTACAAAGGTAAAGGTTTTGCAACAAAAGCGATAAGTAATATAAGTGACTATTTAAAAGCAATAAACGTTCAAATGATTTTTATTCAAACAAGACTTGATAATAATGCTGTTGTCCATTTGTTTGATAAATGCAACTATAAATTAATAGGAACTAATTATCATGCAGTTGAAAAAAAAGATAATTGGGTTGCATGTAACGATTCAAAATTGAAAGAAATAGATATCCAAAAAATTGCACAAGAATTATATGATGGATTTTGTCCTCTTTCACACGAAGAAATTCAAAATTTAAGAAATGAACATAAAGACGGGAACTTAGTATTAACGAAAAAAAAGAAATAAGGTGATATTATGACTAAAAAGCCTATAATTGGAATTGTTGGAAAACCACAATGTGATGATATAATTTGGAATAAAATATGTATTAGTAATGAAATTAAAGATGCATTAAACAAAAATGGAGCAATTGCTATTGGAATTATTCCTCAAAGTAAAATAAAAGAAAGAATTGATGGAAAACCATTTTCATATCAAAACTATTATTTAAATGAAGAATCTTTAAATGACTTATATCAAACAATTGATATGTGTGATGGTATAATACTTGAAGGTGGAATAACTATTTGTGATTACGAACAAGAAATAGCTAAGTACTGCATTAAAAATAATATTCCATTATTAGGAATTTGCTGTGGTGCTATAAACATGTGTTTAGCAACAGGAGGAAGTATTTCATTTGATGATTATGATTATCTAAAAAAAAGCCACTTTAGTTTAGATAATATGGAAATGCATAAAGTAAATATAAACAATGATTCTAAACTTTTTAATTTAATTAATAAAAATAATTTTATTGTTAATAGTATTCATAAATGTAAAATAGAGAACCCAGGCGAATATTCTGCAAAAGGCTATTCAGATGATAATATTATTGAACTAATTGAATTAGATGATACAGGATTTAATATTGGAGTACAGTGGCATCCAGAATTTATTACTAATAAATCGGAGCAAAATCTTATTTTCAAAAAATTTATTGAACATATTAATAAAACAGATTGTAAAAATGCAAATTATAATATACAATAATTTGTAGAAAGAGAACTTAGTTCGTAAGATGTATTTAAACCGCTCCATAAGATAAAATCGTCGCACCAATGTGACGTTAATGATTAAACCAACTAAAGTTTAGTTGATTTTTTTAATATTTGGTATATAATAAAAAGCAAGAAAGGAGAACTATGGAAGAAAATGAAAAACTGAATTTAAATTTTTCAAGTAATTTGAATTATGCATTATTAAATCTGGAAAAAGCTATAAATGAGGCAATTAATTTAGAAGATAAGATATATCTAGAATTATCCAAAGATCAAATTATTGAATATTTAAATTATGTTCATACCAATATGAAATGTTGGCAAGATAACTATAAATCCAAAAAATATGAAACAATTATAAGGCAATATAAAAAGATAGAATCTATTATTTCACAATTAGAACTATGTTTAGCAGATTATGATAGCAAATTTCATATGGAGGGTATATCATATTCTGTATTCCAAATTGGCAAAATTTTATCTAATATAACGAAAGATAGTGATAAAAATGGCAGATGATAAACCAATAATAAAAGCAACTACTCCAAACAGTAATAAATATGATACTAAAATAGATGTGTATACATCAGATCCTACGGGTCCTCATGAATCAATTCATATTGGATTTATGTCAAGTTTTAGGACACGTTTTTTTATACATCTTTAATCGTTAGTATTAAATTTATTCCAATTTCCTTCTGACTAGCAGAAATATTTTTATTAATTATAGATCGTTTAAGTGATTATTAT
>CAVKUP010000020.1:0-21197 GCA_963659735.1 bacterium | reverse complement strand
CTAACATCTCCATCAGAATTTTGAAATTTTTTTAAAATATCTATGTATATTTTTTATATCTGGCAATGAGTTTATTTTATATGGACTATTTAAATTAGAGGCTTCTTCTAATGATTCTATTTCTGTCCATTCATTACATTTTGCCAAAAGGGCAAATAATGTAATTAGTATTATATCTTCAATTTTATTACATTAGGCTGATATCTTGTATCGTCCTGTTTTTTTATTATATTAATCATATCTTTAATTTCCTTATTATTTAATTTATCAAAATCTATATTTATTTTTTTAAATATGTTACTCAATTCTAATAATTTACTGTTTTTTTACTCATATCTCTTTATTTTTTTCTTTATTATACGCAAAAAAACACATAAGTTTAAAGACTCATGCGTTTATTCTGGTAGAGAACAATTAATTAAAGAAAGAAGTAAATATCAAGTATTATTAACCAATCAATTAGACCTTACTTTTCCTGAATTAAAATCATTTTTAAATAATAGAATTTCAGCAACTTTATTGTTTATTTTAGAAAAATATACTAATACTGAACATATATCTTTAATGAGAGATTATGATTCAATAAGATGCATTTCCCATGGTAAATTCAGTTATGCTAAGTTTGCTAAACTTAAGGAACTTGCTAAAAATTCAGTAGGTCATCATAATGAAAATACTGATTTACTTATTTCTACTTATGTTTCTATTATCAAAACCTTTAATGATAAAATTGATCCAATAGAGAAACAAATTTCAACAATTATCAAAGAACTAAATCCTAAAATGTTAACCATTCCTGGACTTGGCGAAATATAAGAGTTATTTACAAACTAGAGAAAAATAATATTGATTTTAATCCGTCTTTATTGAAATAATGTTTTTCAAAAAATATTATCATACCTTCAAAAAATTTTAAATTTACTATTGACTTTTAATAGTTAGACTTCTTTATTCTAATAATGGGGTATTTCCACGTAAGACGTTTCTTCTGCATATGGTGAACCGCCGCCAAGATAGGTCATCATATTATCGTTATACCATGATATATCAGTAAACTGAACACCTTCACCATTTGAACGTGCATTAATCATTAGACCATTACCATAATATATACCGGCGTGATATGCTTCACCATTGTAGTCGATAGAACCCGGTCCATAGGTAACTGCTTCTTGACCAAAGAATACGATATCCCCAGGTTTTAGTGAATTAATATCGGCTTTCCATGGATCCCCATTACGTGTTTTAATTAAATCCCACTGACATGATGCATCATAATAATCATTACCATCTTCACTAAATCCATATGGATTTGAAGTGGCACATAATTCGTGTGTACCCCTAAGATAACTCCAACCAGATAATCCATCGCATACAAATTCCGTTGGTACGTTGCCGGTAGCATATGAACATCCAAGGCGTGAAAGTGCATATAATAATACTCGTTGACGTCTATCTCCTTGAGTTATGTTAGGCACTTCAGCGCCTGAACCGTATGCACCATTAGGTAAATCATCAACTGTAGGTAAATGCCAAGTTGCAACTCCATTTTCATCAAAATCATAAATTGCACCATATTCATCAGAGGCATATGGGTCAACACGTGTACATGATTTTATAGGCTGATGTGTTTCGGGATCAATGCATCTAACATTTCCAGAGTTGTCGAGCCACCATCCAGATTCTGGCATTTCATCTGTAGGTCCTGTAATTTGAGAAGTCCATGTTGAAGAGTAATAATCTGTTTTTTTGGACGTTACTGTAAATGGATTTGATGAACTGTTTGATGAATTATTCGATGAACTGCTTGATGAACTGCTACTGCTTTCATTGTCCGAATAAGATGCTGAATAGTTTGATGAACTTGAATATGATGAAGTTTTCACTCTACTGGTTGTTGCACTGGTAGATAATGTAGATAATCCTATGCTTTGTGCATAATCAGTTGCATTATTTTCTATTTTGTTAACTTTCTGATTAAAATCATCTAGTGCATTGTTTAAATTGTTTGTTACGTTCTCCATTCTGCTAATTTCGTCGTCAAAGTTGACAACATTTGAACCTCCTTTGCCCATTTCGGATAGAAGGCTATTCATCTTTTCAAAGCAAGATTTTACACCCGCATTGCATTTTTTAAGCTTTGCTTTACAGTCGTTTATTTCATTTATTCCAGTTGTTACTCCATCTGGCGAGAAAAAAATTTGTTTGTCATTGCTTGCCATATTTTACCTCCACGTTAATAGTCTTTTAAGTTGTCTATTTTAAACATTTTTGTTTATAAAAATTATTTTATCATTCAGGCAAATGGATTATTAATTTCGATATCATATGATTCACTACCATTTAAATTAGAATCATCAGCATTGTCATAACCATACATAGAGCCGACATTACGCATGCGGGTGCCTAGTGGAATATTATTGTACATCCATTCTGCACGTGCTCCGGTTAATGAAATACATGAGTGAGTTGTGTATCCCCACTTACCAGGATTATCACCCATACCAGAATGGAAAGATGCGGAATTATTACCATATGCTTCAGGATAACCATCATTATAGCATTCAATGTAATCCATACAACGTCCAGGTCCTGTATCGGAATCCCACCAGCGTTGTGTGATAGTGAATGTTCCTGCACATCCACGTGGTACTCCATCACTTGAACGACGTCTTCCAACGCCTGCATACCAACCACCTATTGCATACCAGTCACTTGATGATGAATCACGGTGTAAAATAACTACTCGGCAAGGTTCTTCCCAACTTACATATACATAGTAGTCTGTGTCTGAACCATCGCTTGTGGCTGCTGCCCTTGCTTGTTCAACAAAATCCCAATCTGTGAAATCCCATGCGGCATTTGTTACACCTGTTTCTGAGTCGGTTGATACTGCTTCATTTTTTGCAATAAGCTCGCCTGCCTTGTTATAATAACACCTGCCATCTCCCGATGCAATTGCTACGGTGTTTGATATATTAGGCTTAACATAAGATGAACTATTTGATGAACTATTTGATGAACTACTTGATGAACTGCTACTGCTTTCATTGCCCGAATAAGATGCTGAATAGTTTGATGAACTTGAATATGATGAGGTTTTCACTCTGCTGGTTGTTGCACTGGTAGATAATGTAGATAATCCTATGCTTTGTGCATAATCAGTTGCATTATTTTCTATTTTGTTAACTTTCTGATTAAAATCATCTAGTGCATTGTTTAAATTGTTTGTTACGTTCTCCATTCTGCTAATTTCGTCGTCAAAGTTGACAACATTTGAACCTCCTTTGCCCATTTCGGATAGAAGGCTATTCATCTTTTCAAAGCAAGATTTTACACCCGCATTGCATTTTTTAAGCTTTGCTTTATAGTTGTTTATTTCATTTATTCCAGTTGTTACTCCATCTGGCGAGAAAAAATTTTTTTTGCCATTGCTTGCCATATTTTACCTCCAATTTTTTTATTATTGAATCACGCGAAAATATTTATCACTTTGTTGAATTACAGTCAAAATGTTTTACATGTTGCCATCATACTATGGAATGTTAGTAAATATCATCAGCGTGATATATCCTGTGTTTTTTGTTTTATATTATTTACTAACTTATTTATTTCATCTAAGCAGTTTTTTTACATTTGTTCATAAAAATTACTTGTTCTAATTTTTTCTTAGCACTATACTGATGAAAATACTTTTTATTTTCAAAATATTTTTCCATAGTTTCTTCTTAATAGAGCCTATAATTAGATTCTATTAAGAAGAGACTACAAAATTGTAATCCCATAATATATTATCCCAATAATGCTTGATCTTGTCTTTTGTAATTTTCTTCTTCTTCTGATATTTTTTGAGTCATTGTTGTAATAACTTGTTCTAAAGTATCATTGGCTTTTGAACCCAAATCTTTAAATCTGTTTTTATATGACTCTGCAGCGTCACCGTTATAGTGTCCTGCAATATTGTTTATAACATTACTGCATAATTCATTTGAAAAAAGATCATTAATTTCTTTTTTTATGTTAGTTATATCAGCTGACATTGCATCAACAGTTGCATAATAAATGCCTGCTTTTACTTCTCCCATTTTGTTTCCTCCTATCCTTCAAAATTACTCCAAGCATGTGCTTGTCCTTCTAATTCGTCAGCAGCAGATTGAAGTGCTTTTTCTATGTTTTCAAAATCACCACGTAAATTTTCTACGGCTTGAACGAATTCTCCAGCTCTAGGTCCAAACCAAGCTTTACTTTCATCAGAAGCATCAGCTGTATTATGTACTTCTTCATAAAGTTTTTCGATTTTAGCCCTATAAGTAGCCGCATGATTTCTAATTGATTCTGCATCAGATTTTAATCCTGCTATATCTACATACATTGATGATGCCATATTTTCACCTCCTTACATATCTTGGCTTCATTATACCAAAAATCTATGAAAATGTCTTTTGTTTTGATGGAAAAGTTAACTTTTTTGTTAAATTTTAGTCAAAATTGTAGCTGTTTAAATTAAATGTGGGGTTTGGTATATTAAACCCCTCGAATTTTGTTCATAAAGCCTTTATATTGTTTGTATAAAGTTTCGAATAATTACTTGTCATTGGCTGTTTTTTCATCTACGCTCCAGCAGATTTAGAATACTCCTTTTTTACTTTCCATCGAATTTAAAAGAGTCCACTTTTTTTGGCATTTTCATAATCAACATCATTGGCTATTTGCTGATTTGCATCGCATATTCTTATAATTTCATTTTTTTTGGATTGTATGTTTTCTGCAATATTTTTTAGTTGTAGATCAGCTTTTTTTACCACGCCTTCACCATAATTTTGCCAACCATCTTGTTTTTTCGCACTTTCCAATGACTTCGATAATTGACTTTCTAATTCTCCTAATATATCCAATTCTTGTTTTAGTGATGTTATATATCCTGACATACTACCTCCAAAATTCGTTATTTTTGACTCACCACTAAGACCAGCTGAATATCTTCCCATAATTTCACCTCACATTATTATTATTGTTGTTCCATTTGTTATTTCGGAATCTTTTACCAGCGTATCAGCTAGTATTTTTTTTCCATATTCATTATATATCACTGGACATGGGTTATTATATGCCCCATCTGATAGTTCTTTTATTCCTTGTGCTAGCAGCTTTGATACTTGCAAAACACTTTTTCCAATTGGAATAAAGCAATTATATTTTTGTTCTAATACTGGAACATTTACTTCTACTAAAATTTTATTATTCATTTTGATCACCCTCTAGTAGTTTTATGTATTTTGCTGTTCCTTGTTTAACTATAAATCCAAAGCCTTTTGGAATTTCCTTTTTGGCAATCGGTCCTACTCGCATTACTTTTATAATTGATTGTTCGTTTATTCCACTTCCAATCCATATTCCACTATTTTTTGCAATAGCTTTCTTATACCATTCATTATATTCAAATGTTCTAAATTGATCGGCTGTGTCTAATAATATAAAGTAATTTTTGCCTATTTCAAGTCCTTTAATCATTAGGCTTTCAAATGTTGTTTGCATTTCTTTGCTGAGTCTATTATAGAATGTTCCAAAGCCTGATATGACATATATATTGTCTTCTCCTTCCAATGAACTTAAATCGTAGTCATTGTTTTGATACTGTACTAATTGTCTATCAATTGTTTCATTTAATTTTTTAACAAAATTATCGAAGTTACTATCAATATATTGATAATTTGGACTTTTCTTTATAATATCTTTAGTATCAACAACGGTTAAATTTAATTTT
Organism: bacterium; assembly: GCA_963659735.1. Lineage (GTDB taxonomy): Bacteria > Bacillota_I > Bacilli_A > RF39 > UBA660 > Coprosoma. The sequence continues at coordinate 15,433 of CAVKUP010000020.1, read as the reverse complement.
GCTGATATTTGTTTAACTAATGCATTTATAAATTTATCAAATAAATCAAAATCAAATGATGTTATTATACTTGCATAATTCTTTTTAAAATCGTAGGTCGCTAATTCTAGGTCATCTTTGCACATTCCTATACCAAATAAATTTTTCTTAGTAATTTTTCCTTTAAATGTATCTATAGTTACGCGAGTTGGTAGTGTTGGTATTTTTAATGCCTTATAAGTAGCTTCTTGTTTTAACTTTTGGCAAACTTGCTTAACAAAATCTGTCTGTTCATTTTTTGGTTTTATATTTGCAGTTTGAAATTCGTATATATTATCAAGTTTTACTAAACCTCTTCCCGATATGTTTGATGGATAAATTCCATTGGTTTTACCAAGGATTGTTACATATTCATATTCATCGTTTAATTGTAGTGGAATTTGATTTTTAAAGTTTTGACTTAGTTTATATCTTACCGAATTTCCATTAGATGCGGTCATTATAATTGTTATTCCATATTTAAAGCAATCACGTGAAATGGTTGTTAAATATATGTTGCAATCTTCATATAATTCTGAAAATGCTTCATAATTATTGATTATTACTATTATCGTCGGAAGAGGCATTTCGTTAGAATTATTATATAGCTTAAAATCTCCATTGTAATCAGCTAAAATTCTGATACGCATATCAATAATTGATTTAAGTAATTTGAATAAGTTTCTTACTTTTTCTTCTTCAGATGAGCTTACAACATCACCCACTTGTGGCGCATCTTTGAATGTTTGCAATATTTCTGAGCCGAAATCTAACATATATATATTTGTTTCTAGTGGTGAATGATGTTTTATGATTGAATAGATTGTAGTTGCAAGAAAATCTTCTTTACCGCTTCCTGTCCCACCATAAATAATTGTGTTGCCATCTTCTGATAAATTTAATGTAAGTAATCCTTGTCTTTGATTACTAGGATCATCAAATTCGCCAATAACGGGGTTTATTACATTTTTTTCATGCTTATAGTTATATTTGGTTTCCAGATCATCAACATAAATAAGTGCTGGTATTGGATTTAACCATAGCTTATTTACTTTAATGTTATTTGAAAGAGAAATTAAGTATTTAATAATATTGTTTATTTCTTCTCCTTGTGGTTTTACTGTCATTACTTCGTTATTTACACTTTTTATTGTTTCACCAATATTATTTATAAATTGAAGTGACGTATCAACTCTCTTTTTTCTTTTTTCTTCAGGAAAATATGCAGCCCCTGTCCATGCTGACTGTCCCAGTGCAAAATATTCATTATATCCTACTTGTAGATAAAATCTACCTACATCTACTAACGATGCGGCATCAAAGTTACCAATCATGTCCCTACTGTCTGTTTTGTCTTGTACTTTTAAACACACTCTAAATTTACTGTTACTCCATATTTGATCATCTACAATACCTGATGGTTTTTGAGTTGCTAATATTAAGTGAACGCCCAAACTACGTCCGATACGGGCTGTAGAAATTAATTCTTTCATGAATTCAGGTTGTTGCATTTTCAATTCGGCAAATTCATCGGAAATTATAAACAAATGAGAAATTGGAGTTTCTACTTTTCCTTCTCTAAAGAATCTTTGATATTTATAAATGTCTATTGTGCTTTCTCCTAATTTATCACGTGCTTCATTAAATAATTTTTGACGTCTTCTAAGTTCACTTTGTATAGAAGCAAGTGCTCTATTCATTTCAACGGTATCTAGGTTTGTAATTGTTCCAGCTAGATGCGGAAGTTTAATTCCTAATTCTCTATTTTCAAAAGCTCCAGCGAGTCCTCCACCTTTATAATCAATTAAAACAAATGAGACTTCGTATGGATGATAATTGATTGCCATTGATAATATGTATGTTATTATGAATTCACTTTTTCCACTACCTGTCATGCCGGCAATTAAACCGTGTGGTCCATGTGCTTTTTCGTGAAGGTTTAATTTAAATAGTTCTCCATTTTCATCAATACCAACTGGAGCGTTTAAGCTTATTGTTGGATTGTTTTCTTTCCATCTATATAAGGAATTTAACTGTTCTACTTTTCCAACATTATACATTTCTAAAAAGCTAAGTACTTTTGGTAATTTATTAGCACCTGATGGCATTCTTAATGGTATTCTTGAAATGGCTGAAATACATTTTGATAAATTAACTCTGCCTTTAATGTTTAAATCGGCTTCAAATAATTGTTGTTTGTCGGCAACTAGTTCATTTTCAAACACACCAGATGTTTTTCCATCTACACCACTAATATTGATGAATGTTGAACATTCTTTTGGTAATTTTGATAGATTGTTGCTTCTAAATATTACACTGAATCCATAATTTATTGGAGACGATAATATTTCTTTTACAATAGTTGTTGATTTTGCTATTTCTAAATCATCAGCAATTATTAAGTAATATCTGCTATAACTATGATAATCAGTAGTGCTTATTTTATCATCAGTGATATGCATGCGATTATTAAAAACTTTTGAAAGATAATTTGAAATTTGTTTTATATCATCTGAGTTGTCTCCATAAAATCGCATACTCATATCATCTGTAAATAAGTGCAACGATTTTTTTAAATATTCAAATCGATGATTTCCTTTTGAGGTTATAAAGAAAATTTTTAAATCTCTATAACTTTGAAATGTCATTATTTGAAGAAGCAAACTTTCTAAAAAATCGTATGATAATTCACGTTCTCCTATGATGGCTGAGATGTTTTTTTCTACTAACGATAATTTTATTGGAGCTCCTACTATTGTGTTTTGACTTTGAACGGTTTCTTTAAGTAATTGTTTTAAGTTGTCTTCTTGAAGTGTGAAATGTTCTTCTGGATATTTAATATCTATGTTGGGCTTTTTGTTTCCTATTCCTAGTTTTACTGATAGAAAGTCTTCTTGGTATGTTTCACGTTCCCATAGATTTCTTTTTTTGTTTAGAATTATGTTTTGACATTCTTCTAAAGAAATATTGTTTTCTTGTAAAATCTTTTTTTCTTGGTTCATCAATAATTGTATTTCCATTGATTTTGCCATTAGGTATTTTTTATATTTTACTTGTCTTTCTTCTTCATGTTTTTTATCCATTTTCCGTTTATATTTTGCTGAAAGCATTGGCCAAAATACCATAGTCAAAATCATTGCAAAGCTCATAATTAAAGTCGGCAGTGATTCGCTGAGTGTTTTTTCCCCTGATGCATAACTGCTAACGCCTGTGACCAGCATAACCATTGATGTCATTCCCATTGTCATCATTGGTCCAACTGTGTATAAAATTGGCATTTCATCTTTATCAGGTGCTGTAGGAGGTGGATCTATTACTACTTGTTTTTTTTCAAATTTGGTTATAAATCTTGGTGATTTTTCAAAATAATCATCATCACTATATAATGTAGCATACATATCTTCTGTAACAATGTCGTTAATTCCTGATGTGTTATTTGTTAGACTTTCTATAAAGGAAAATATTTGCCCGTTTAGGGTGACATTGTTATTTGGATTATTTATTAAGAAAAAATCACCCATATAGATTAATTTTAATCCTAATATGAAAATCAGATCACCACAATTTAATTTTGCAATATCTATTTTTTTTCCATTAACATATGTTCCGAATCTTTTGTCATAGTTTGTTATCGATAAATCTGAACCATTTAAAAATATTCTTGCATGCGTTTCACTGATTGATGGATTATTATATGTGACATCGCAATTGGCTTTTCCTATGGTAAAATCTTTTTTACTTATACGATATTTGCCAAATGACATATCATATAATGGAAAAGCCATTATATACATGATTTCTTTTTTTACTCTTAATTCATATTTTTTATATAGTTCAAGTGGTAATTCTAGCATGTAATGATTTTCATCATATATTTGAGCTTCATCATTGCTTTTTGCAATCCATTTGTTATCTTTTGCTTCTATATTTATGACATTTACGGATTTTCCTTCTTCATCGTCATAATCAATCCAACAGTTACCTCGGATAATGAGAGGTAATTTTTTACATGTGACGGATTGACTTCTAATTAAATATATGAGCATATTATCACCCTTTTCATTATTTTACCCCCCTATTTTCTACAATAATAATACTATAATTTCTTTTAAAAATCAACAAAAATATATGTTTGTTGAGTTCTAAAACAATTTTTTATTACCTTACATTATTATCGTTATTATAATATTCATCCATATTCATTAAAGTATAATTACCGAGGCTATCATATGATCTTTTATTGATTTTAGCGCCTTGTCCCCAAGAGGAGAATTCTGCATCATAATATCCTTTTTCACCATCTTCATCGTATGAGCCTAAGATTACTACAATATGACTATCGGAAACCAGAAAGTCTCCTGGCTTACCACTGGTAATGTCACCAGTATATCCGTTAGATATAGCCCAATTTTTTTGTGAAATTGTGTATGCATCTACTTCGCCATCATTATCTGGATCTTGGGTTTCGTTTTCTTTCTTTGGAAGGTTATATCCTCCATTATATAAAGCAAACCATGCGAAGCTGCTGCAATCGAGATAAAAATCTTCATTTACTATTCCAACAGTATTTGTTTCTTGTCTGCTGGTTGCAATACCATGATTTCCAGCAATCTGGTTATATCTAAGTCTTTTGCCTGTAACTTTTGAGTAATCTCCTACTAAGGAAAGGGCTGCTGCAACAACGCCTTCTCTTGTACCATAGCCAACATTGTTTACATTAAATTTAATATGATTATTAAAATTTTCAACTGAGCCAAAAACGGTATTAATTAAATCAAGTGCTGGTGTATTGCTAGATTCACTGGCTTTTTGTGATAATTCATAATATTTTTCTAAGAATTCAGGATCAGACATATTTTCATTGTTTAATAAGCAGCCACTTTGCAATAAAATTAATAATTGTTCTGATGTAAGATTTAGATTACCCATGGAAAAGCTTTCAATTAATGATGCAAAATTTTCGCCATCAAATCCATTTATTTTTAAAAATTCTTCTAGTTTATTTTCGAATTCATCAATTATGTTGTTAATTGATATGATTTCAGGGGAAATTTCAAAATTTACTAATGTACCACTGTTCATACTATTGACTAAGTTATTCATATTTATTATACAAGGTTTGATTTCACTATTTACCCTGTTTAGTATGTTTTTTTGTTTGTTTAATGAACTACTTGCTTTAGCTATTTTTATATAATCAAATGAAGTGCCACTCATAAGTCATACCCCATTGTTATACTGTTTGTAAGAGAGTCTTTTTTTCTCGCAACTGTTACATTATTATTACCGGTGTCAATTGCAGTGTTAGTTTTGCTTTCTAAGGATTCTTTTATGTTTTTTAATTTTTCTATTGCGGTTTTTACTGTTTCTATATTATCTCCTTTATCAGAAACACTAATGTCATTAATTATATTACCAATTTCGGTTATAGCCTCTTTTATTTCTGATAGTTTTTCTTGTAATTGTTGGTTTGCTTCAACCATTTCATTTTCATAATATCTTACTTCTTGAAAATTTATTCCGTTATCAACAAAATCATTTATGTTTGTCATGTTTATCACCACTCTTTTCATCATCTTTTATATTTATGATAACATAAAAGATTACTAAATTAAATGATATTAATGTATTTACAGTAAAATAGAATAAATTTTTTTCGCAATCAACTTTGGTATAATAGTTATAATAAAGGTGGTTGTAATAAATGAAGCAAAGAATAACAAGAAAAATGAAAAGAGAATTAAAACAAGCGGTAAATCCATTAGAAGATTTATTAATCATTATCAAATTACATTGAATTACCACATAAGGATTCTTTAATTAATATTATTTCTGAAATTAAATTTGATTATATTATTAGATATAAAGAAACTGATGCTTCAAGTATAAAAAGAAACTTTGATGAAATAAAGATTTCTGAGAATAATTATGAATATCAAAATGAAATAATATTTGGTGATTTAAAGGATAATAAATTTTATACCTTAAATGTTGTAAGTTATGATGAAGAAGATTTGACGATAAAACTGGAGAAACTATTAAAAAAACTTTTCTTATGTAACTTCTGTATTAAATATATATACAAAAGACTGTAATGGAACAAAGAATATTTATTTAATAATTCAATTTGCACATACAATTTTAAATTTGCTTAATTATGGAGACATTTTAATTAAGAATTTAAAAGCAACAAAAAATGAAATAAGCGGCCTTATCAAAAAAAGCACTTACTTCAACGTTCATAAATCTTAACTTAGATTGTTCAAATCAATTAAGATTACCTTAATTATATACCATAATTAGAGATTTCTTATTCAATTTTTGCATATATTAAAAAGAAGAAAATTTTTCGTTTTAATTGCAAAATACTTTTTTCTTCTTTTACTTAATTTAATTATATTTTATTCTATTTTACTGTAATATTTTTGACAAATCATTCGTTTTATATATTATTTTACATTTTCTAATATATCTCGTGCGGCTACTAATCCTGTTGCGGCGGCTGTAACTATATTACCGGCTTTACCAGAGCCATCTCCTATGAAATAAATATCATAGTCATTTAATTTAAATTTATTGTTTGTTTCTATTTCATTACTAAAAAATTTTATTTCTGGTCCGTATAGTAATGTTTCACCATTATTTACTCCAGGTATTATTTCGTTTAGTTTATCTAATCCTTCAATGATATTTGTTATTATTCTATGTGGTAGAATTAGGGCTAGATCGCCAGCTACACAATCTTTTAAGGTTGGTGTTATAAAACCTTTATTTATTCTATGCCATTCACTTCTTCTTCCTTGTTTTAAATCTTTTAATGTTTGAATTATTGGTTTTCCATCGCCTAAAACATTGGCAATATGGGCTATACTTTCACCATATTCTCTTGTGTTTGTTACAGGCTGGGTTAGATTTACTTTTGATATGAATGCGAAGTTACTATTGTTGGATTTAACATCTTTTAGAGCATGACCATTTACACATATATATCCATAGTAATTTTCTTTGGCTACGAATCCTCCTGGGTTTGTACAGAATGTTCTTATTTCATCGTTATATGTTTTTGTTTTGATAAATATTGTTGGATCATATATTACGTTACATAGATTTTCTAATATTTCTTTTCTTACTTCTACTCTAACTCCTATTTCAATGCTTTTAGATAGATAAGATATTTTATATTTATCTGCTAATGACTGAACCCATTTTGCTCCTGTTCTTCCTGGAGCGATGATTAGTTTTTTAGCTACATATTTTTTGTTTTTACATATTATTTCATGCTTGCTTTTATTTATGCTGTGGATATCTATTACTTTTGTTTTATCTAATAGTTCTACTTTATTTTTTTTAAGGTATTGTGTAAAAGCATCTATATAATGTGGTAGTTTATCACTACCTAAATGTTTTTGTTTTATTAATAAAAGGCGGGCTCCTGTTAAGGCTACTTTACTTTTTATTTTTACTGCTTCTTCAATGTTTGATGGATATATTTCACTATCCATTTCAAATTTATTAAATATTTTTTCACAGTCATCTATTAATTTGTTTGCTTCATTTTCATCCATGTATTTAAATAGATCACTTTTGCCTAGTTTAGGTATAAAGTTTAGTTTCCCATCAGAAAATGTACCAGCTCCACCGTAACCTGATAAAATTTGGCATGGTGTACAATTAGCACATTTTCCTGTTTTTGTCATTGGACAAAATCTGGTAGACGCATAACGGCCTTCATCTATTAGTAATATTTTTAGATTTTTATTATTTTCTATTAGTTCATATGCGGAAAAAAGTCCAGCAGGTCCCGCTCCTATTATAATCACATCATAAGTCATATTATCACCAATTTAAGTATATCAGAAAAAAATTGATTTTAGTTATTTTTTTTAATAATATGAAAACCTTTCCACTTAAGGTTGTGGGAAGGTTTATTTTTCTAATTTATCAATTAATTGTTTTTTAGTTAGTTTTTTATAATCTTTTATTCCTTCTTCTTTTGCTATATCTTGTAGATCTTCTAGGGATAAATCTTCTAATTTTGCTTCTTTTATTTCTTCTTTGTTATCTTCGTCTGGCATTTTGCCGTTTTTTACTAAATATTCGATTTGTTCTTTTGTGATTGTTTCGTATTCTAATAATGTTTCAGCAATTAATTTTAATAAATCCATATTTTCACTAATGATTTTTTTAGTTACTTTATATTGTTCCATAATTATTTTATGAACTTCTTCATCTATTTGTTTTGCAACTTCATGTGAGAAGTTTTGAGCTTTATTATAATCTCTTCCTAGAAATACGCTTGATTGTTGTTCTTCAAATTGAATTGGTCCTAAATCACTCATTCCGTATTCAGTAACCATTGCTCTTGCTATTTTTGTTGCTTTTTCAAAGTCATTTTGAGCTCCTGTTGTTACTTCTTTGAACATTATTTCTTCAGCTACACGTCCGCCTAAGAAGCCACTAATTGAATCTAACAAATCATTTTTAGTTCTTAAGTATGTTTCCTCTTTTGGTAACATTAGATTATATCCACCAGCTTGTCCTCTTGGAATAATTGTTATTTTTTGAACGTCGTTTGCTCCATCTAATTTGATACCAACAACGGCATGTCCAGCTTCATGATATGCAACTGTGCGTTTTTCTTTATCTGTATATTTATGACTTTTTTTAGCTGGTCCCATTAGAACTCTATCATGAGCTTCATCAATTTCAGCCATTGTTATTGTTTTTTTATTACGGCGTACGGCAAGTAGAGCTGCTTCGTTTAATAGGTTTTCTAGATCGGCACCACTAAATCCAACTGTACGTTTTGCGATGTTTGAAAGTGTTACATTTGGGGCGAATGTTTTGCCTTTAGCATGAACACTTAGAATTTCTTCTCTTCCTTTTGCATCAGGGTAGTTAACTGTTACTTGTCTATCGAAACGTCCTGGTCTTAATAAAGCTGGGTCTAATACGTCTGGTCTATTTGTTGCGGCGATGATAATGATTCCTTCATTTGCACCAAATCCATCCATTTCAGTTAGTAATTGGTTTAATGTTTGTTCTCTTTCATCGTGTCCGCCACCAAGTCCAGCTCCTCTTTGGCGACCTACGGCATCTATTTCATCGATGAATACTAGACAAGGAGCACTTTGTTTTGCTTGTTTAAACATATCTCTTACACGAGATGCTCCAACACCTACGAATAATTCAACAAATTCTGAACCACTTATAAAGTAAAATGGTACATTTGCTTCGCCGGCTACGGCTTTTGCTAGTAGGGTTTTACCTGTTCCTGGAGGGCCTACTAATAAGACACCTTTTGGAATTCTTGCTCCCATTTTTTGAAATTTTTTAGGGGCTTTTAAGAAGTCGATTAATTCTGACATTTCTTCTTTTTCTTCATCAAGTCCAGCTACGTCTTTGAAGGTTACTTTTGTTTCTCCTCCACTTAGACGTGCTTTTGAACGACCGAAGTCCATTGATTTATTTCCTGTTCCCATTTGTCTTGTAATGAAGTAGAATGCTGATCCTACAATAATTACCATTGGTAATACGTTTACTACAAATAGTAAAAATGGGCTTGAGCTTGGATCTGTTTGGGTTGTTAATTTAAATCCAGCTTTTTCTTCAGCGTTTAATAGTTTTACCATTGTTTCATTGGTAAGTGGCATATTAAAAGCGAATGTTTCATTTGAACTATAATCTTTTAACTTGCCTTTTATTGTGTATACGCTTGACTGGCTATTTGGCACTACAACTATTGATTGTACTTCTTTTTTACTAACGGCTTTCATGAATTCACCGTAAGTCATTTCATTTACTTTTGTATTCATTGTGCCTACTAGCACATACATACAAAATAAGAAAAGTGCTAGAAATACATAAGGAATCATTCCTCTTTTTACAACTTTTTTATTCATTAAAAACTTCCTTTCTAAAGATACCTAATTATTATATCATAGTTTTCGCTATTTGATTTATCAAATTTGCTTTTTTTTAAGCCGGGAAGCCAAATAATTTGACCTTTACTGTCGGTTAAAACTGGCCATGTGTTTCTTTTTTCTTGCGGTATTTTTTCGTTTATGAAAATGTCTTTTAGTTTTTTTTGTTTGTTTAAGCCTTTTAATGTTATTTTATCTCCATTTTGTTTTGTTCTAATGTGAAGTGGCATTTCTATTTCTTTTGTATTTAGCTTTGTTATAAAATTTGAAGTGTCATTTGTGTTTTTTATTATTTCTATTTTGTGGTTTGATGGTAAAATTACTTTATCTTTTAAAATATAGTTATATGTTTTTTCTTTTTTTTCTTCTTTTATAAAGGCTTTTGCATATTGTTTTTGAAATATCTTTTTATTGGGCAAGTATATTTTTTGATTTGGTTTTGATGAGGCTGATATTTTTAATATTTGATTTATGTGTTTATCTGTTATTTTTGTTATATCGCTTTGATATTCATCATTTAAAATATAGTTTATTATTTTCTTTTGTATTAATGGGTCTTCTTTTTTTAATTTATCTATATTTAATACTTTATTTTTATAAATTTCCTTTATCTTTTTTTCTATTAGTTTTTGAAAATAGTTTTCTGTTTCATTTATTTTTTCATTAAATTTTAAAAATTTTAAATGAACATTTTTATTTTCCTTTTTTAAATGTGGAAGGATGTATTTTCTCATTCTATTTCTTGTATAGTCATCTGTTTCGTTTGTTTTATCTACCGCATATGGTATTTTGTTTTCTTTTACGTAATTTAATATTTCTTCTTTTGTTTTTATGATTAATGGGCGATATATTTTGTAGCCTGTTTTTTCGGTTATTTTTTGGAATCCAGCATATCCTTTTAGACTTGAGCCTCTAATTAATCTCATTAATATTGTTTCGGTTAGGTCATCTCCGTGATGAGCTGTTAATAAATATGATGCTTTATGTTTTTTTATTAGTGTTTCGAAGAATTGGTATCTTTTTTTTCTTGCATAATTTTCGGTGTTTCCTTTGTAGTCTTTTATTTCCATATATTCAAATGGTATTTTGTTTACTTTACAGAAGTTTTTTACCATTTGAGCTTCTTTTTCACTTTCTTTTCTTAATTTGTGATTAACATGAGCACATATTACTTTTATGTTTTGATTTATAAATAGTGATAATAAAGCCATGGAATCTGGTCCACCAGAGCAAGCTACTACTATTGTTTCATTTTCTTTTATTTGGTTTTTTATATCTTTTAATATGTCATTCATTATTATCACCCCATTTTATTGGGTTCATACCGTTTTTAATTAAAAAGTTGTTTGTTTTAGAAAATGGTTTACTTCCAAAGAAACCTCGATATGCGGATAGTGGGGATGGATGTGGTGATTCTATGATGTAGTGATTTTTGTTAGTTATTAATGTTTTTTTACTTCTGGCATATCCCCCCCATAAGATAAATACTATTGGTTTTTCTCTTTCATTTAATAATTTTATTAGTTCATCTGTGAATATTTCCCAACCTTTATCTTTGTGGGCAAGTGGGGTATCTTTAACAACTGTCATTATTGAATTTAGTAAAAACACTCCTTGTTTAGCCCAGTCAGTTAAGTTATTGTTTGTTCTTGTTATGTTTAAATCTGTTTTTAGTTCTTTAAAAATGTTATCTAATGATGGTGGCCTTTTTACATTTTTTTCTACGGAAAATGATAATCCGTGGGCTTCATTAGGCCCATGGTATGGGTCTTGACCTAAAATTACTACTTTTACTTCATCATAATCTGTGTATCTTAAGGCATTAAATATATTTTTATATTCTGGATATATTGTTTTTTTATTATATTCGTTTTTTACAAATACGCCTAGTTTTTTGAAATATGGTTTTTCCATTTCATCTTTTAAGATTATATCCCATTTTTTATTAATCATATACATCATTCCTTGGGTAATATTGTATCATTTTTTTATTTTTTTATAAAGATATTTTGTTTTGTTAATTTAAGATGGCATAGAACTAAAACTCTTTGCATTATCTAGTGTACTTTTTGAGATGATTTCAGTATATCCATAAATTGAAGGGCTGTTAAAAACTACTGCATATCCTTTTATTTCCATTTTTTCAGCTTCAGTAGTTTCTGCTCTAAATTGGATATCTAATTTTCTAATTACCTTTTCTTTCATTTTTACGCACCTTTTTCAAAAATAAAAACACTCTTTTGAGTGCTTATTCATCTTCATCTTCTTCTATTCCTTCAAAATATTCAAAATCATCGCATAATTCAAATCCATATTCATAAATATCATCTGTATCAGTAATGTTATTATCAACAATGTAATCATACATCTTTTGCATATCCTCTTCTGTATCTAGTAATCCCATAACTCCTGAAATATCATTTTCTTCATAATCAAAAGTATATTCCTTTAATTTTTTTCTTAATTTTTCTTCTATTTCGCTCATCTTTTATACTTTCTCCTTCCTATAACAATAAAGTCATCATAATCATTATACTTAAAAATATATTCTTTGTCGTCAATTGTTTGATGATTTTTCCATTTTTTCGGATATGTATTAATCAAATGAGCTAATCTTCCGTATTCTTTTTTACTTATTTTAACCGATGCATTGCCACGTTTTAGTACCATTTAAGATGACATAGAACTAGAACAAACCTCATATAAGCTACGTGTCTCGCCCCAGTTTAATAAAGTTTACCTAGATATAGAAAGGGGATAACAAAAAAGTACAACTGGCGAGATTTCCAAACATAAAAAAGACGTATTATTCAGCGTCTTTCAATAGTTTTTCATATTCTTTTTTGTATTCATTTAATGACTTTTCATTGGCACCCCCACTATAATTGGGGTCATTTTCTTGTACTGGGTCGCTTTCCCAACCACAAATAGGACATATTTGAAATAAACTGTTGCTATCTAATTCATATTTGCCACAACATTTACACATCTTTTTTGTTTCCATATTCATTCACTTGCTCCTCCCAATATTTATATCCTTTTTTAGGTTTAAAATAAGTTTCTATAATACAACTATGTTTAATTGTGGCAAACTCATTTTTTGTTTTAGTACCATTTAAGATGACATAGAACTAAAACTATCCTCTTGAGTTTCAACGTTTGCGTCTCGTTTTAGTACCATTTAAGATGACATAGAACTAAAACCCATACACCAAAAAGGACAAAAACCTTAAAGTTTTAGTACCATTTAAGATGACATAGAACTAAAACATTGTCATAGAGAGTGGCATTATTTATATGTTTTAGTACCATTTAAGATGACATAGAACTAAAACCCATTAATTCCTCGTAAAAGTCTTAATTCTGTTTTAGTACCATTTAAGATGACATAGAACTAAAACCCTATTTCTTAGTTTTTATACAAAAAAAGTGTTTTAGTACCATTTAAGATGACATAGAACTAAAACCGCGTGTAAGTATTCATTCCAAGCCATCACGTTTTAGTACCATTTAAGATGACATAGAACTAAAACAACGCCTGCAGACAATACATTACAAGAAAAGTTTTAGTACCATTTAAGATGACATAGAACTAAAACCCTCTCCGTCCACCAGGAAGACGTTATTGTGTTTTAGTACCATTTAAGATGACATAGAACTAAAACTTCTTTCTTTTACATTATAATTATCTTCTTGTTTTAGTACCATTTAAGATGACATAGAACTAAAACGTACTTCCTTCTATTCCAACTTCTTGACCTGTTTTAGTACCATTTAAGATGACATAGAACTAAAACACAACTACACAATAATTTTTTAAACTATTTGTTTTAGTACCATTTAAGATGACATAGAACTAAAACTTGAACTGAGAACATATCAAACAGATATCAGTTTTAGTACCATTTAAGATGACATAGAACTAAAACTAGCCATATGAGTCTTCTAATTTTAATATTGTTTTAGTACCATTTAAGATGACATAGAACTAAAACAACGCAAGATATAAGGGAACGACGTGGCAAGTTTTAGTACCATTTAAGATGACATAGAACTAAAACCTACATCAAGTGGCTTAGATAAAACTACAGGTTTTAGTACCATTTAAGATGACATAGAACTAAAACTTTCGGTATCATTAATATAAATACTTAAAGGTTTTAGTACCATTTAAGATGACATAGAACTAAAACCCTTTCATAAAAGAAAAAGGCTAGTCGCCTGTTTTAGTACCATTTAAGATGACATAGAACTAAAACGAAATTAAATCTTTAGTATAATTAAATTCTGTTTTAGTACCATTTAAGATGACATAGAACTAAAACCTGTTATATACTCTTTAGTGTGTCTTAGCAGTTTTAGTACCATTTAAGATGACATAGAACTAAAACTTTTATTGCTTAAATGTACCTTTTAGCATGTTTTAGTACCATTTAAGATGACATAGAACTAAAACCCAACAAAAAAAGAACTCTCCAGTTCTTCTGTTTTAGTACCATTTAAGATGACATAGAACTAAAACACTTATGATTGTTGTAGTGGTACTGGTGGAGTTTTAGTACCATTTAAGATGACATAGAACTAAAACATCACTAAAGTTATTTTATCACCTGTTAGTGTTTTAGTACCATTTAAGATGACATAGAACTAAAACGCTCTAAATTATAATTATCATCACTGAAAGGTTTTAGTACCATTTAAGATGACATAGAACTAAAACCCGCTCCGTCCACCACGCAGAGGTTATTGTGTTTTAGTACCATTTAAGATGACATAGAACTAAAACTTTAAAATTATCCGTTTTTTCAATTTCGCAGTTTTAGTACCATTTAAGATGACATAGAACTAAAACTCCAACATTGAATAAACTTTATCATTTTTTGTTTTAGTACCATTTAAGATGACATAGAACTAAAACCCGTACCCAATTCTTATAATTACAAATTCAGTTTTAGTACCATTTAAGATGACATAGAACTAAAACGAGTTTAAATTTCCTGAAACTTGTGGCGGTGTTTTAGTACCATTTAAGATGACATAGAACTAAAACACCCTTTGCATATCGCCCGCGATTTGCAGTGTTTTAGTACCATTTAAGATGACATAGAACTAAAACGCCTTTACTAATTCAATAGCTCTTTCTTTAGTTTTAGTACCATTTAAGATGACATAGAACTAAAACCCCAAATTTAACAACATATGTGTTATTAAGTTTTAGTACCATTTGAGATAACATGGAACTAAAACAATGAAATTTTATTCTATATACTGATGGCATAGAAAATCAGTATACTTAAATGATATTTATGTCATGTTAATTATAACATATATTCATCTAAACTACTATCAATAAGTAACTTAATTTCATTTTCTAATGATACATTGTAACCATTATTTTCAATTAACATTATAGAAATTTTATTATATATTGCATATTTATACAATTCTTTAATTTCTTCTTTTGTTAAATACTGTTTTAAATTCACAAAGAT
>CAVKUP010000019.1:0-23123 GCA_963659735.1 bacterium | reverse complement strand
ATTCGGTCCCAAGGGTTCGGCTGTTCGCCGATTAAAGTGGCACGCGAGCTGGGTTCAGAACGTCGTGAGACAGTTCGGTCCCTATCCGTCGTGGGCGTAGGAAAATTGAGGAGAGCTGTTCCTAGTACGAGAGGACCGGAATGGACATACCTCTGGTGTATCTGTTGTCACGCCAGTGGCACTGCAGAGTAGCTATGTATGGAATGGATAACCGCTGAAAGCATCTAAGCGGGAAGCCAGCTTCAAGATGAGTTTTCCCATTTTTAATAAAGTAAGTTCCCAGAGAGACTATCTGGTTGATAGGCTGGAGGTGGAAGCATGGCAACATGTTGAGCTGACCAGTACTAATAGAACGAGGATTTAATCCTATAGATTATTTTCCTATGAGATATTTAACACATTATCATGTTTTCAGAGAATTATTTCTCTTATTTGATTTGTAACGATAGCAAAGTGGATACACCTGTTCCCATCCCGAACACAGAAGTTAAGCACTTTAACGCCGACAATAGTGTAAGCGAAGATAGGAAGTTGCAAATCTTTTTTTGTACCTAAATCTTACAATTTAATAGATTTAGGTATTTTTTTTGCTAGATAACTATAATTTTACACAGTAATGTAAAAAAATGTATTTTCAATTTAATACATTTTTTCTAATTCACTTTTTTCTTCTTCCATACACAGTTTATACATATCAACATTTAAAACCATAGATATTCTCCACAATGTACCAATTGAAAATGTTTGATGTACATTATTCTCAATATTTGAGATAAATTGTTTTGAATAATTAGATTTTTCTGCTAACCTTGCCTGAGTTAATCCATTTAATTTACGATATTTTCTAATATTTTTACCAATAAATCCATAAACATAATTTTCATCATTTCTATCAAATTTCATATTATCACCATCTATATATATTTTCCCACAAATTCAATCGCACAAAGTGTCACCATTCATTACACCAAAATGTTTTAACTTGAAATACATTAAAAGCACTTGTCTTGACTTGATTTTTTTTGTATACTTGTATTGGTGATAGAAATGGAATATAAAATTACGGCACGAAATGAAATGGATACTATTGCTTTAGCGCAAAATCTAGAATCAGAAAAATTTCCAAATATGGTTATATGTTTAAATGGAGAATTAGGAAGTGGGAAAACAATTTTTACGAAAGGTTTTGCCAACGCACTTGGAATTAAAGAAACAGTAACTTCACCTACGTTTAACATAATCAAAGAATATGATGGTGAGTTACCTTTATATCACATGGATGTATATCGTTTAGATGGTAATACAGAAGGTGTTGGTATAGAAGAATATTTTAATAAAAATGGAGTTGTTATTATTGAATGGGCAAATACAATTAAAAATATTTTGCCTGAAAATAGATTAGATATTAAATTTAAGATTGCTGGGGAAAATTCACGTATTTTAGTAATTACACCTCATGGCAAAGAATATGAAGAATTATGCGAGGCCGCACTTTGAAATATTTATTTATAGATTCAGCGACTACAAATTTAGTAGTCGCTATTGTTATTAATAATAAAATATCTTATATATTTAATAATAACATCGGGCATGATACATCAAGTCAAATGATGCCAGTATTAGAACAAGCATTTGAAAAATCAAACATCACTCCAAAAGACTTAAATAAAATATTTATCGTAACTGGGCCCGGTTCATTTACTGGAATAAGAGTAGGTCTTACAGTCGCAAAAACAATGGCTTATTGCTTAAATATTCCAATAATTCCAGTATCATCATTAGCTGTTTTAGCAAGTACAAAAGCAGGAACAGCTTTAATAAATGCTAGAAGAGGTTATGTATTTGCTGGAAGTTATGATGAAAATCTAAATAATACATTTAAAGATAGTTATATACCAATGGATAATAATTTAAAAAAGCCATATATTAGTTATGATGAATTTAAATTTACTGTGGAAAAACCAGAAATTGACATATTGAAAGTAATAAAAAAATATGAAAATTGTTCACCGGTTAACCCACATACCTTAAATCCAAATTATTTAAAATTAACTGAAGCCGAAGAAAAGCTAAAAACAAATGATTAATCAAATATATAATATAAAAGAAATAGAAACATTTTTATTAAAGTATTTTCCTAATTATATTTATACATTTGATCCATTTGAAAAATACTATTGTTATAAAAGTAATAATAAAATATTAGGAGTTATTTCATATAGCATAATTTATGAAAGAGCCGAATTAAATTATATAGTAGTATCAGAAGACTATCGTTTAAAAGGAATAGGACAAAAATTACTAAATTTTTGTATCGAAGATTTAGAAAAAAACAAAGTAAAGACCATTTCATTAGAAGTAAATAAAAACAACAAAGCAGTTAATTTTTATTTAAAAAATAACTTTAAAATAGAAACAATCCGTAAACAATATTATGGAAAAGAAGATGCATACTTAATGATAAAGAAGGTGATATAATGTATATTTTAGCAATCGAATCAAGTTGTGATGAAACAAGTGTTAGTATCATAAAAGATGGTATAAAAGAAATAAGTACAGTAGTTTTATCACAAATGGACACACATGCAAACTATGGCGGTGTAGTTCCAGAAATTGCTAGTAGAATGCATATAGAAAATATAACAATAGTTATAGATTCAGCACTAAAACAAGCAAACATGAAAATAGAAAATATTGATGCCATAGCCGTAACTTATGGACCAGGCCTTATTGGATCACTGCTAGTAGGACTTATGGCCGCAAAAACATTATCATTTATTTATAACAAGCCATTAATACCTGTTCATCATATTGCAGGTCACATATATGCTAATAACTTAGTAAAAAGATTAAGTTTTCCATTAATTGCTTTAGTAGTTAGTGGAGGACATACCGAACTTGTATATATGAAAGAAGATTATAGCTTTGAAAAAATAGGTGGAACATTAGACGATGCAGTTGGTGAAGCATATGATAAAGTTGCTAGAGTAATAGGTCTTCCTTATCCAGGTGGACCCCTTGTTGACAAACTAGCTTTCAAAGGAAAAGATACATATAATCTTCCACTACCACTTGATGATGATAGTTATAACTTTAGTTTTAGTGGAATAAAAAGTGCCGTAATAAATCTTGCCCATAATGAAAAACAAAAAGGAAATAAAATTATTCCCGAAAATATGGCCACATCATTTCAAAATAAAGTAGTAGAAATATTAACAAAAAAAACAATAAAAGCATTAAAAAATTATAATGTGCATGAACTTATAGTAGCCGGTGGTGTAGCCGCCAACAAAGGATTAAGAGAATCACTAACGCAAGCATGTAAAGAAAATAACATTAATATAACAATTCCAGAAATTAAATATTGCACAGATAATGCAGCCATGATAGGTGCTGCCGCATACTATGCATATAAAAAAGGAAAAATAGCAGACCTAAATTTAAACGCCAAAGCAACAGATAAATTATCATAAAAATCCAAGAAATCAAATTCCTTGGATTTTTTTAAATAACTTTTCTAAAAAAACAATAAAATAATACAATAAACTAGCCATAATAGATAATATAACAATACCACTCATTACCAAATTTAAATTAAACACTTGAGAACCATACATTATTAAATATCCAACCCCAGCCTTTGATACCAAAAACTCTCCCATAATTACGCCAATAAATACAAGCCCAATATTAATCTTACACACGCTTATCAAATTAGAAAAATTACTAGGGAGTATCAACTTAAAATAAATTTGATATTTTTTAGCCTTAAAACTCTTAAGGAGCTTTATCTTATTAGAATCAGTAGAAATAAAAGCCTGATGAACATTAATTATAGTTATAATAACAGAAATAAATAATGCCATAATAATAATTGACCTATAAGAAGCCCCCGCAATTATAATAATTATCGGCCCCAAAGAAACTTTAGGTAAACTATTTAAAATAGTTAAATAAGGATCAACAACCTTAGCTAAAAACTCATATTTCCACAGTATAGTAGCAATCAAAACACCAAGAAAAGTTCCTAAAACAAAGCTAATAAAAACCTCATAAAAAGTTACAAAAACATGATGAAATAATGAACCATCATTATATAAAGATTTAATAGTACTAAATATAGCCTTAGGACTAGATGATATAAAACTATTAATATATTCATTATCAGCTAAATATTGCCATAAAAATAGTAAAAAAGCCATAATTAATACCTGAAAAAATCTAATAAAAAATGCATTAAATTTATTCTTTTTCAAATATCTAACATGTTCTAAACTATACATGATAATCAATATCCTTCCATATCTTATCATAATATTCAGAAAACTCCTTAGCTTTTCTATTTTGAATTGGTGTAGATTTATCAGTTAAATTAATATTATAAATACTCTTAACTTTGCATGGCCTTTCAGATAAAACAATTACCCTATCAGCCATACTAATAGCCTCAGATAAATCATGTGTAACCATAACCGCACTTTTACCTTCATTCTTAATAATCTTATAAACATCATCAGAAACAGCAAGTCTAGTTTGATAATCCAAAGCTGAAAAAGGTTCATCTAAAAATAAAATATCAGGTTTACTCGCCAGAGTCCTTATTAAAGCAACTCTTTGAATGCAGTGAAGACATTTTTTGTTTATATTAAGAAAGCCTTATTTTATATAGGCTTTAAAGAAGTGTTCTAATGCAACCTATATTCTTTAATTTTTAGAGTTATTATTTGCTAGTTTTATTAACCATTTCTACCATTTTTAATCCATTCTTGTGAATATCCCATCATTCTCCAATAATTTATTGCTCTTTCTAAGCCAAGTGATGGATCAAACATTTCATCAATTCTTTCACTACCTAATTTAGCAAGCCAATCCTTTATTTCATTATTACCATCACTATTGATTATCTTGTAAAAATCATTTGGTGTTATATATTTTAATTGTTTTTTCGAGGTATTCTAGTCTTTTTTGATTGACTGCATAACCTTTAATCATATAATCTTTTAATACTTTATTTGCCCATTTTCTAAAAATAACACCATTTTGACTTTTAACACGATATCCAACACTAATTATCATATCTAAATTGTAATATTCTACTTGTTAAGTTTTACCATCTTTTGCAGTTGTCGAAAATTTTGCGACAACTGAATTATCTAGTTTTTCATTTAAAGCATTATTAATATGTTTGCCTATTGTTTTAATATCTCTAGCAAACAGCATAGCTAACTGTTCACGATTTAGCCATACTGTTTCATCTTTCATATTAACTTCTAATTAAAAATTCCATTTAATTTGTATATCCCTGCTTTTTGTTTCAACATTAAACTTTCCAATATAGATTTTATCTATAAATTCTTGGGCAATAACTCTATTTAATTCTGTTAATTCTTGGTATTTACTAAATATCTCTTTATTATTTTTTGAAGATTCATCTTTCATTTTATAATAAGCAATTTCATTAGTAATAGACTTTATTTGATCTTTATAAGCATCTTCATCTTTATTATAGTTTGTAATTAAATCTTTAAATTGCTCGGGTGTAATAACACCATTAACCTTATCTTCATAAATATTTTTTAAATAATTTCTTGTTTTAGAAATCTTATTTTGAATATCAGTTAGTCCTTTCTCTAAAACTTTAATTTTTTTCTGAAATCTACTATTAACTTTCTCGGAGTTTAAATTTTCTAATTCTTCATCATCATAAAACTTTTTAATCTTTTCATTAATAGCATCTAATACTAAATTTGATAGTTCATCATATCTAATTCCTGTTTTATTTTCACAATCATCATAGCCATCACGATTATTAGAGCAAACTAGATATTCGTGTTTAGAAGAATTTTTCTTTCTCATATAATGTTCACATTCAAGACAAAATACTTTACCAGAGAAAATATGAACAGCACCTGTTGTACTTATTGGTTTAGTTCTTTCTTTCATAGCAGTTTGTACTTTATTAAAAGTTTCTTCATCAATGATTGCCTCATGAGTATTTAGGGTTCTTATCCATTCACTTTTATCTTTATTTTTGATTTTATGATTTTTATAACTAACTGTAGTTCTTTTACCTTGTATTAAATGTCCTAAATAAAGTTCGTTTGTTAGAATTGTTTTAATAGCATTTGTAGTCCATTTTATTTCTTCACGTGGTCTATTACTTATTACATTTAATTTAATTCCTTTTCTATATTTGTAAAGGGAAGGACAGGGTATTTCTTTTGCGTTTAGGTATTTAGCAATACCTGTAAAACCTAACCCAGTTAGATATAAATCATAAATGTTTTTTACAATTTCTGAAGCCACTGGATCTACTAATAATTTATTATTGTTATTAGGATCAATTTCATATCCAAATGAGGCGAAAGGAGAGATGAATTCTCCTTGCTTCATCTTGGAATTAAAAGCACTTCTTATATTATTTGAAACATCTTCTAAATACCACTCATTAACTAAACCATTTATTTGTCTTGACTTCTTATTACCTAAAATTTCAGTATCAGCATTATCAGATAAACCAATAAATCTAATATTCCATTCTTTAAATTTGTTATTAATATATTTTTCAACGATTTCCATATCTCTTGAAAATCTTGATTGACTTTTGCATAATACAATATCAAGTTTTCTGTCTTCACAGTCTCTAATAAGCCTTTCAAATTCTGGTCTATAAGTTCCAGCACCAGATAAGTCTTCATCTGAATATTCATCTATTAATGCAAATTCAGGATGTTTATTAATATAATCAATAAGCATATTTCTTTGATTCTTAATAGATTCGCTATCATCTTCTTTATTAGCTTTATCTCTATCTTCATTAGATAATCTTAAATAAATACCGACTCTTAATACTTTCTTACTATAGGCACTCTCCATTTCATTCATAACTATTACCTCCTAACTCAAGGCAATAATTAAGTTTTAAGTTAAACTTATAACCAATACGATTATAACATCTATTCTGAATAATTAACATTAAACTCCATTAGTTCAATGATTTTATACAACTTTTTATTAATTATTTCTTTTAATTTAGTATCAGTTAAATTTTTATCCACAATATCAATAATATTGTATGTCATTGTTTACCCCTTTCATATTTAAGTTTGGAAGATAAAGAGACATTTGTAATAACTTTTTTGTAAACTTTTTTTCATAATATCAATCCTCCAATCACTACTTAATTATTAATTTTAATTTTGGTTACAAAAGTCTTTTTAATAGTTAAGAGTTAAAATACTTACATTCCTATTTCAAAATCATCGGATTTATCTTTTTCGCTTTTTTCATACTTACGATTAATATTTTTAGCATAGTATTCCATATCATTATAATTAATTTCACTATTTTTAGAAAAATGAATTCCTATTTTATGGCCTAAAGCTCTACAGATTTTATCACAAAATTTAAACATTTTTCCTTTAAAGTTATTAAATGTTTCTTGTATTTCATTAACTTTTTCTTCTAACTTTTCTATTATTAAATTTTTTTCTTTGATTATATTTTTTTTATTTAGATATAGTTTGTTGTTGCTCATATATTTTGGTATCTCGTTTTTTAATAGCACGACTATCTTTTAATTTAGTATTCTCACTTTGTAGTGTTTCAACTTTATCAGGTGGAGTATCTTCATCGCAGTGTATTTCAGCATAAACTACATTATCTTTACCAACAAGATTTTCTAAAAAACTATAACTTTCATCAAAAAAAATTTTTTTACTTTTTCTGGTATATCTTCTTTAGATTTTATATCAGGTACTAGAATATGTTTACCTTTGTCTTTTCCGACTTGATGTGTTCTACCACTATCTTTGAATTTCATTCCCAAACTTTGAAAAAAATCTTTCCCACTTGTAATGATAGCACCATTTAATAAATTGGTATCTTGCCATCATTATAATATATTTTATTATCTTTTAATTTAGAATAGACTTGTTCTTGTAGAGTAGATTTAATTAGAGGTACATATTTATTTCTATAATCAAAAATACTCAACCAGCCTTATTGTATTTCTTATAAAATTTGTTTCTTCGACTCTTATCCAACCTTTTGTATCAGCATTTTGTGATTTTAACTTAGAAAAATCAACATTAATTAACTTCATTTTTATATAATCCCAATAAGGATTTGATTTATCTAATGATTTATTTTGATTAATTATTTCTGTTTTATTTGAATCATCAACATCACTTACTTTAGTAGAATCATTAATTTCGTTGTTTATTGATTCAATCTCATTTTTATCAATAAACCATTTAGTTATATTATAACTAGATATGACAACACTAATTATTGCGCTTATAAAGATAAAATTAATAATTAGATTGACCATTTAACTTTTAATTTCTTTTTCATAAATTTTCCTATAAATATTATATATCGTAATAAAATGTAAGTAAATTGTAAATTATAGTAAAATTACTTATCCTGATATTGAAAAAATCAAATATATTTATTATTCTAATATTGGTGATATGATGAATGAATTTATAGATAATCTTGTTAAAAATAAAAATTATAGTGAAGAATTAGCTAGAACATTAAAAGAAATATTACCGGCAATGATTTATTATTATGGGACAGAATACTTAAATTATTTTTGTGAAGTATTAAGTAATTCTACTATACATATTTGTAGTGAAGGGGAAACGATTTTTGATTTTATAAATAGTGTTGATAATAACGTAAATAATGCTCAATCTTTTGTACAAGAAAAAGAATTAAGAATAGCTAGTGGAGTATGTAGTGCAGTACCTACTATTAGTTATAATGAAGGTAAGTATACTTTAGATAATGTATCTTATTATGTGGGAATTGCTAATTGTAGTTTAGAAAGTGACTATGGTAAAAGAACTTTAATACATGAATTATCTCATTTATTTAAAGCTTATAAGGATACTTTTAGAATTGATAAAGATATATGTTATGAAAGAAGTGGATTTATTGAAATTGCATCAAAACTTTCATATTCAAATGGAAATGTTATTCAAACAGTAATTGAAGAAAAAAATGTTGGCTTAGAAGAGGGGTTTAATGCTAATGATGAAGCGGAAATAGCTAGTATTATGACAGCAAGCGCTAAAGAAAGTAGCGGGTATAGCTTGGAAGCAGATATTGCTGATTCGATAGATTCTGAATTAAAGTTAAAAAAAGAAAGATTGCAAGCACAATTTGAAGCTAATACAAACCAATTTATTGATAAATATAACTCTTATAGCAACACAGATTGTTTTAAAGATTTGTCGTATAATGTAGATGAACTAGTAAAAGCCGATTATGAATCAATGGCAAATATATTTTTGTATTTATCAGAAAAAGAAGAAGATAAAGAAAAAATAAAAAATATAAATAAACGTAAAGAAATGTACTATTTGAATTCTATGAAAAATGTAGAAGCTGTGAAAGCAAGCTTAGCAAGTAAGATTAAATAGAAAACTTTTAAAAACATATAATTAATTAGGAGTTGATTCTTTCTCTAATAGTCATGGTACAAAGATAACTACTTATTGTGCTAGATGTATAGAAAATGAAATATTAATGTATATTAGAACTAATAATAAAAATAATAAGAATATTTCAATAAATGAATCAATTGTGTTTGATAAAGAAGGTTATGTTGATACTAATAATAGTAGTGAGCTATTGCCAAAGGAAAAGACTTTGAAAGATATGGTACTGATGTTTTAGTAACTGCAACATCTAATGCTGGACAAACAATAAAAACAGAAATATCTTTTGCAGTTAATTAAAATAATTTACATTTTTAAATACTAGAAATAGTCTTTTTTTATTGGATATTTTTAAGGAGAAATATTTATAGAAGAAAATTATTTTTCGTTATATTAAAAACCCAGTAACTATTAAAGCTACTAGGGTTTAATTTTAATTATTTAATATTGCATAACAATAATCATATACATTTAAATGTTTATTAATTTTTTTATTAATAATTTTATCTTTAAAATCAGCTTCAAAAAGATTAAATAGCATTTCTATTGTAAAATTTTCAATTTAAAGTTCTATTTTTTAGAAAAATCAAAAAGAATAAATATTGATTTTCCCCTTATTTTATGGGCTATAAACAACTTTTCTTAATTACTACCTGTGTCTATACTATATTCATCCAACCCTTTGTCTCATACCCCCAGACAAATTATTAGGATATGCATACTTAAATTCGCTAAGTCCATAAGTATCAAGTAAACTATCAACATACTTTTTACTTTCAATAGTCAAATTATTTTGAATCTCAAGCCCAAGCAAACAATTTTTATATATATTTCGCCATTCAAACAAATTATCCTTTTGTAACATATAACCAAATCTTAAATTATCATCATATAAAATATCACCAGATGAAGCTTTCTCCAAGCCACATAAAATAGAAAGAATAGTACTTTTACCACAGCCAGAAGGACCAACAATTGCCACAAACTCACCATTATTTAATTCAAAAGAAAAATCATCAACCGCAACAATTTCACCTTTATTAGTGTGATAATTTTTTTTTAAATTTTCAATCTTTAAAATACTATTTAACATTTTTAACCAATTTACTATAAGAAACGCTTTTATCTAACTTACCAGCATTCTTAATAATATCCTGAATATGATTAAAATCCTTTTCACTTATATTAGTACTGTCATACCACGCATCAATATCCTTATATTTTTCAACAATATCTTCCAAATCTGATAATTTAGTATCAGGAAAATAACTTTCAATAACCTTAGCAATCTCTTTACTACTATGATCATGAACATAATCAAGTCCCTTTTGAATAGCCTTAGTAAATCCTTTAATAACATCACCATTTTTTTCAATATAACTTTTTTTAGCATTATAAGCAGTATAAGGAACATCCCCACCTAATTCACCAATAGAAGCAACAATCTTACCATAACCTTCCTTTTCCAATTTAGAAGCAGTTGGTTCAAATAAAGAAACATAATCACCATTACCACCAATAAAAGCCCCAGACATAGATGCAAAATCAACACTAGTATCCAAATTCAACTCATCACTTTTAATACCATTTTCATTAAGTGCATACTCCAAAGTCATCGCAGGCATTCCACCATCACGACCAGCAATAATATGTTTTCCCTTTAAATCATTAATATTAAACTTCTTACCATCTCTAGCAACCAAAAAACTACCATCTTTCTTAGTTAAACCAGAAAAATTAATCAAATAATCCTTTTCACCCTGATTATAAACATAAATAGTTGCTTCACTGCCACAAAATCCAATTTGAACATCCCCAGATAACACAGCCGAAGTAACCTTATCAGCACCAGAAGTCAATATCAACTCAACATCCAAACCTTCATCCTTAAAATAACCAAGTGAATGAGCGACATACTGTGGAGCATAAAAAACACTATGCGTAACTTCACCAACCTTTACCTTAGTAAGGTCATCTTTCTTAACCTCAGGTTTAAAAACATAAATCCCAGTTAAAATTAAACCTAAAGCAATCAAAATAACAATAATTTTTTTCAAAAAAATCTCACTTCCTTTCAATCAATAATATTATATTCAACTATAATCATAATGTTTGTAAAATTATGGTATAATGTAATAAACCAGGAAAGAGGAAAAAATGGATAACATAAATAATAAAACATTTATAGTAGTACATAGTGATGGAAAATTTGAAAGTTTCGGTGACATAAATAATTATGATGAGCACCACATAGATCATCTATTAGACTATGCTTTTTTTACTTATCCCAAAATAAATTTAACAAACGAAAATAAAAGTGATGCCTTTAATAAAATAATATACTACTTAACAGAGGCTAATAAAGTAGTATATTTACATTCACAAGGATATGGATTACTATTTATGCCAAAACACCAAACCCAATATCAAATAGAAACATTATATAACATATTTGAAACACTAGAAAAAACATACATTTACATAAACTATGATTTAAAATTAGATGAAAATGGTAAACTAGAAGGAACCATGTCAAAACAATTGGAAAACACATCAGCCATCAATGAATACCTTAACATAAAAAATCACAAACAAACTATAAAAAATGTTAAAAATAATAATTAGAAAGAAGTAATAAAAATGAATACAAATATACAAAGCGCTTTAATAATTTTAGAAGAAAACGGAAATATGAACCCAATAGGTGATGTAAAAGAACTAAACATCTACTATCATGCAGACTACCTAAAAGAATATTGCCATAAAAATTACCTAAAAGAACTAAAACAACAAAATATCGAAAATGGAGAATATCCATTGTCCGTATATATATGGTTTTTAACAAAACATAAAAATATAATTTATCAAAACCTAGAAAAAGAAGGATTTATATTTTTACCAAATAACATAACAAAAAAACAAATAGAAGGACTAAATCAAATATCAAAACAAACACAAAATCAAAAAATAACCTTAGGATATAACATAAAATTAAACAATGACGGAATAATCGAAATAGATTCATACGAACTAACTAACCCCTTATCACAAACAATAAATAAATTTATAAAAAAATCGAAAAAAAAGCTTAAATAGCTTTTTTTAATTTTCCTTCCTTTAACAATTTTAATAATTTAACATTTTGAAAATAAGAGCCACGATAATTATCAATACCATTTAACAAAGCAAGCCTTTCACGATATGCGAAAGAGCTCTCACTTCCACAAAACTTAAGTCCATCAACAATAGAACCACCACTATATCCAATCGCACTTAAATATTCAAAAGAACCATCATTAAAACTTTCACTCACTTTAACATTTTCTTTCACCTCATCACTTAACTGACTATTGTTACTAACAGATTCAGTATTTTGAGTATTATCAATAGACTCATCATTTTGAATATTATCAATCTGTTCATTACTTTGAATAGATTCATTACCTTGAACAGACTCATTATTTTGAACTTGGTTACTTGAAGAATCTTCACTCACACTATTTAAAGAAACAAGAGGATTTTCATTAACATTATCTTCATTCTTAATCTCCAAATGTAAATGTTTACCATACGCATTACCAGTAGCTCCCATACTACCAATAACATCCCCCTTTTGAACATACTGTCCTTCACTAACCTTAATACTTCCATACTTCATATGAGCATATAAAGCAGTCTTACCATTATCCTGTTTAACCTTAACATAATTTCCATAAGTATCTAAACCTTTAGAATAATGATTAGTACCCTTAAAACCCTTAACAGCAACAGTAACAGTACCATTTTCCAAAGAAATAATATCACTATCACCACTATCGCTCGCAACAATATCTAAAGCCTTATGAGACGTACTATAATCATTAGTAATAACCTCGTTCATACCTTGAATAACATGCCCAATCAACAAATCACCTCCCTTCATTTATTAACATACGACGTAAATATATCAAATTCCTTCTTTTTTCTGAAAAAAAACCCAAAATATTTGCTATAATTAAAGAAGAAAGAAAAAAGGTGATAAATAATGGACTTAAATACACTAAACAATGAACAAAAAAAAGCCGTAGAATATCCAGACGGTCCATTACTTATATTAGCCGGTGCCGGCAGTGGCAAAACAAGAGTACTAACAACCCGCCTCGCATATCTAGTAAATGAAAAAAACATAAACCCATATAACATCCTCGCAATCACATTCACAAACAAAGCCGCAAAAGAAATGAAACAAAGAACCTATAAAATGCTTAAAGAAAAAGCATATCAAATGCAAATATCAACCTTTCATTCACTTGGATTATTATTAATTAAAGAAAACTACGAAAAACTAGGATTTAATAAAAATTTCACAATATTAGATAGTGACGATTCCCTTACAATAATAAAAAAAATCATAAAAGAAATGAACCTAGACCCTAAAATGTATAATCCTAAAGCCATAAAAAACAAAATAAGTAGCGCTAAAAACGAACTAATGGATTCAAAATACTATAGTAGATTCGTAAATTCAGAATATGAAGAAATAGTCCTATCAGTATTTGAAAAATATGAAAAAAAAATACAAAAAAATAACTCAATGGACTTTGATGATTTACTACTATTACCACTAAAACTATTTAAAAAGAATCCCGAAATATTAGAAAAATATCAAGAAAGATTTAAATATATCCTAGTAGACGAATATCAAGATACAAACTCCGCCCAATACACATTAATAAAAATGCTTAGTAAAAAATATCAAAACATATGCGTAGTAGGTGATATAGACCAATCAATATACGGCTTTAGAGGAGCAAACTTCAGAAACATATTAAACTTTGAAAAAGACTACCCAAAAGCAAAAATAATATTACTAGAAGAAAACTATCGTTCAACCAGTAATATACTAAACGTTGCTAATGATATTATAAAAAATAACAAACAAAGAAAAGAAAAAAAACTTTGGACAAAAAACGATGAAGGTAAAAAAATAAAATATCATCGTGCCTATAATGAAAAAGAAGAAGCAAACTACGTTGTAGAGAACATACAAAAACTCATAAATGAAGGCACACAAAAATCAGACATAGCAGTTTTATATAGAACCAACGCTCAATCAAGAAACATCGAAGAAGCATTACTTAAAGAAAACATTTCATATAAAGTAGTAGGTAGTTTCTATTTCTATAACAGAAAAGAAATAAAAGACCTAATCGCATATCTTAAACTAATATATAATTCAAACGATGATGTAAGTTTAATGAGAATAATAAACGTTCCAAAAAGACAAATAGGGCCTAAAACAATCGAAAACATATCAATAAAAGCAATAGAAAATGGAACATCATTATACGATGCCATCGATAGTGGTAAAGAATTAGAATTTAAAAAATTCATTGAAAACATAAAAAAAGTAAGTGAAAACATATCATTAACAGGATTAGTTGACCTAATTCTAAATGAAAGCGGTATAAAAAAAGAACTAGAAAATACAAAAACAATAGAATCAGAAGTAAGACTCGAAAACCTAGAAGAATTCAAATCAATAACAAAAAACTTTGAAGAAAATAATGGAATAATATCATTAGGTGATTTTCTAAATGAAATAAGTTTAGTTTCAGACATCGAAGAACATAAAAACAATACTGACGTCGTAACCCTTATGACAATTCATTCAGCCAAAGGATTAGAATTTGACCATGTATTTATAATAGGCTTAGAAGAAGGACTATTTCCTCATATAAATTCACTATCAGATTTAAATGAAATTGAAGAAGAAAGAAGACTATGTTATGTAGCCGTAACAAGAGCTAAAAAAACATTAACACTAGTAAATGCAAAAAAAAGAATGCTATATGGAAACACAAACAATAATCCACCAAGTAGATTCATAAATGAAATAAGCGATAAATATCTAGAAAAAGATGAAGAACAATACTTTGAAAAAACAGAAATGATTGATCAAGACGCATCATATAGCGTTGGAGATCACATCATTCATAGTACATATGGTGAAGGTGTAATAGTAGGCATAGGGCAAATATTAACAATAGCCTTTGCCCATCCATATGGAATCAAAAAAATAATAAGTGGTCATAAAAGTATAAGAAAGGTATAGGTGAAATAATGTTATCAATAGTAGATAAATTAAACGATTTTGTTGAACCATTTAAAGATTGGGTAATTAATAATCATAGTAATCCATTCATGTGGTTAGCATTTGTTTTAATAGGTATTGCCATATTCGCGCTTACCTATAATGCCCTTAATAAAAATAGTTAATGAATATGAAATAAGCTCAAAAGCTGTCAGTTTATTAATCGTTTTTAACCAGAGGATTGTAACCTGTAATTTACAGGAAACAGTCCTTTTAATTTTATCATAATTGTTGAAATAAAGACTCTGCATCTATAGAAAAAAATTATAAGTACGATATAATAATGAATCATTGCAACCATTTAATGAAGTATTAGTAAGTGAAATATGTAAAAGGTTGGAATTTTATCATGCAAAATACTCACATGACAATTATAAAAATATAGTAGTATCAAAATGTCCTTGTTTGTTATTAATCAAAATAAGATAAACTTTAATATATCAAAGATTTTGAAGTTTTATATGTGCCAGTAATTTCACCATTTGCTAATATTGGAAATTGTCTTTTTGAATCAAAGGTACCATAAATTAATTCATTGTAATTATTCCCTTTTTTTGCAAAACATATATAGCAGGGGTTTTCGTTTTTGTATATCCGAAATCATTTTACACTATCCATGTTTTTTTTAAATTGAAGTTTTCTAAATAATTGTTTATAATGAAGATGGTGATTTAAATGATAGAAAAAAGAATGAATGAATTAATCCAAATAATAAATCAAGCAAACAAAGACTACTATATAAATGATAAGCCAACAATAACCGACCAAGAATATGATAGATACATGGAAGAACTAAAAAAATTAGAAACATCACATCCTGAATTAAAACAGCCAGATTCACCAACCCAAAGAGTAGGTAGTGAAGTAATAACCAGTTTCAAAAAAGTAACCCATGAAATACCAATGCTATCACTAGGTGATATTTTCAACGAAGAAGAAATCATAGAATTTGATGAAAAAATAAAAAAGGAAATAAAAAATCCAAACTATATTGCCGAACTAAAAATAGATGGATTATCTGTGTCATTACTTTATAAAAATGGAAAATTAGTAAGAGCTGCAACTAGAGGAGATGGAAACGTAGGAGAAGACATAACTCATAATGCCAAAACAATAAAAGACATACCATTAAAAATAAACAAACCAATAGACATAGAAGTTCGTGGCGAAATATATATGAGTAAAGCTTCATTCAACAAACTAAATAAAAATGGTGCGAACTTCGCAAACCCACGTAATGCAGCAGCAGGCAGCGTAAGACAGTTAGATTCAAAAATAGCTGCTCAAAGAAATTTATCATGTTTTATATATCACCTTCCAGACCCAGAAGATTATAATATTTATACTCATAATAATGCTTTAAAATTCATGAAAGAATTAGGATTTGTAACAAATAAAAATAACAAAAAAGTAGAAAACATCCACGAACTACTAGAATATGTAGACTACTGGACAAAAGAAAGACCAAACCTACCATATGAAATAGACGGAATAGTAATAAAAGTAAACGATTTAAATGACCAAAAAAAACTAGGCTATACCGCTAGATGCCCTAAATGGGCCATCGCATATAAATTTCCAGCCGAAGAAGTATTAACAAAAGTAAAAGATATAATATGCACCGTTGGAAGAACCGGACAAGTAACGCCAAGTGCTATTTTAGAACCAGTTAGAGTCATGGGATCATTAATATCAAAAGCTACTTTGCACAATGAAGATTATATAATAAATAAAGACATAAAAATAGGCGACATTGTATCCATAAAAAAAGCAGGTGATGTAATACCTGAAGTAGTAAAGCCAATAATCGAAAGAAGAAATGGAACCGAAAAAGAATTCAAAATGTTACAAAACTGTCCAATATGTCAAAGCCCATTAAAAAGAAAAGAAGAAGAATCCGCATACTATTGTACAAACGAGCACTGTCCAGCCAGAAAACAAGAAAAACTAATCCACTTCACATCACGTCATGCCATGAACATAACAGGATTTGGTGATCGAATAATAGAAGATTTTTATAACCTAGGATTTTTAAAAAACGTCGATGATTTCTATCATTTAAACAAATATAAAGAAGATCTAAAAGAACTCGAAGGCTTCGGTGAAAAAAGCATCGAAAAACTACTAGATGAAATAGAGAAAAGTAAAACAAACTCGTTAGAAAGACTTCTTTTCGCACTTTCAATAAGACATGTTGGAACAAAAACAGCAGACATCATAGCTAAAAGCTTCAAAAATATAGATAACATAATAAACGCTAAATTTGAAGATATATCACAAATAAAAGATATTGGAAATACCATAGCCAAAAGTATATGTGATTATTTTAAAGATGAAAACAATCTAAAACTAATTGAAACATTAAAAAGCGATGGAATAAACATGACATATTTAAAACAAATAAAAACCGAAGAAACAATATTTACAAACAAAACATATGTCTTAACAGGTTCACTTGAAAACTTCACAAGAGATGAAGCAAAAACAAAAATAGAAGCATTAGGTGGCACATGTTCATCAAGCGTAAGTAAAAAAACAAATGTAGTAATAGCCGGAAAAGAAGCCGGAAGTAAACTAAAAAAAGCCCAAGAGCTAAATATAACCATATGGACAGAAGAAGACCTAATAAACAACCTATCAAAGTACTAGAAATAGTACTTTTTCTAATATAAAAGAGTAATATGTCTACCTTTAACACTAATAAAACCTTCCTTCTTTAAATTGTTAAGTTCTCTTGACATCGCACTTCTATCAACTGCTAAATAAGAAGCTAAATCAGTAAAAGAATAAGGTAAATAAATATTCTTAGACTTATTTTTTTTAAAAGAAATTTTAAAATATTCAAGTAATTTATTCCTAATAGATTTTTGTGAAAGAATTTCAATCCTCTCATTTTGTTCCTGCACCTTACAAGTAATAATCTTCAAAAGATTAGTCAAAAACTTTTGATAACTCTTATTATATTTATCCGAATAATTAATAATATTATCATATTCAATTAAAATAATCCTACTTTCCTCAATCGCAATAATGTCATAACTAAAATTATTAATAAGCGAAACAGCATTACCAAACACCTGATGCTTACCAATCGTTTCAATAATATTTTTATTACCTTCATAATCAATCTTAATAACTTCCAAATAACCTTCTAAAACAAACCCAACAACATTACGATCAAGTAAATAAGAAATAGAAATTCCCTTTTGACAAGTAAAACTATCCGCATTTAATAAAGTTAACAATTTCTCAGCCTTTTTAGTATCAATTCCATCAAACAAATTATTCACTTTACATCACCTTAAATAAAATATATCATTTTTTATGTTTTGTTGCAATTGCAACAAATATATTTTTTTCTAATATGATAAAATTAACTTGTAAAGTAGGAGGACAACAATATGAAAGTTATTAAAAGAGACGGACACATGGTAGACTACTGTCCAGAAAAAATAGAATATGCTATAAAAAAAGCAAACAATGATGTCGAAGAAGAACTACAAGCTTCGCAAACACAAATAAAAAACATCATAAAATACATTGAAAAACTAGGAAAAAAAAGAATCTTAGTAGAAGACATACAAGATATAATTGAAATGAAACTAATGAGTATTGGAAAATACGAATTAGCAAAAAAATACATAACATACCGTTATACAAGAGAACTAGTTAGAAGAAGTAATACAACAGATTTAGCTATAAAAGAACTCATAGACGGAGAATCAGAATACTGGAATACAGAAAATTCAAACAAAAATGCTAAAGTAGTAACAACTCAAAGAGACTATTTAGCTGGAATCACATCAACAGACATAACAAGAAGATTCTTACTTCCAGAAGATATCGTACAAGCCCACGACGATGGAATAATTCACTTCCACGACGCAGATTACTTTGCTCAAAATGCACTTCATAACTGTGATTTAATTAACCTAGAAGACATGCTTCAAAATGGAACAACCATAAACGGAGTAATGATAGAAAAACCTCATAGATTCCTAACAGCCATGACAATTGCTACACAACTAATCACAGCTGTAAGCTCAAGTCAATACGGAGGATGCACCATAACATTAACTCATCTCGCACCATTCATAAGACAAAGTAAAGAATACTACATAAAAAAATATAAAAAACGCAAATTAACAAACGAACAAATAGAAAAATTTGCCTCTGAAGATTTAAAAAAAGAAATAACAGACGGTGTACAAACATTTCAATACCAAATTAATTCAATGACAACAACAAACGGTCAAGCTCCATTTTTAAGCGTATGCATGTATCTAGGCGAAACAAAAGAATATAAAGAAGAACTAGCCATGTTAATAGAAGAAGTACTAAACCAAAGAATAGAAGGAATGAAAAACGAAAAAGGAGTATACATAACTCCCGCGTTTCCGAAACTTTTATACGTACTAGAAGAAGATAATATAAAACCAAAAAGTAAATATTATTATCTTACAAAACTAGCCGCCAAATGTACAGCTAAAAGAATGGTACCAGATTACATATCAGAAAAAGTAATGAAAGAAACAAAAATAGACTCTAATGGCAACGGAAATTGTTATCCATGCATGGGATGTCGTTCATTCCTAACGCCTTACATCGATGAACAAGGAAATCCAAAATACTATGGAAGGTTCAACCAAGGAGTTGTAACAATAAACCTAGTTGATGTCGCCCTATCATCAGACAAAAACATCGAAGACTTTTGGAATATATTTGATGAAAGACTAGAACTTTGTCATCGAGCACTTCAAATAAGACATAAAAGACTATCAAAAGTAACAAGTGATGTTGCCCCAATTCTATGGCAACATGGTGCACTCGCAAGACTTAAAAAAGGAGAATCAATCCACGAGCTATTGCATCACGGATATTCAACAATTTCACTAGGATATGCTGGATTATATGAATGCGTAAAATATATGACAGGCTCATCTCATACCGACAATGCCGAAGGGAAAAAATTTGCTCTAGAAGTAATGGAATATATAAACAAAAAATGTAACGAATGGAAAGAAGCTGAAGATATAGATTATTCAGTATATGGTAGTCCAATCGAATCAACAACATACAAATTCGCAAAATGTCTAAAAGAAAGATTTGGCGTCATAAAAGGAATCACAGATAGAAACTACATCACAAACTCATATCATGTTCCAGTCTTTGAAGAAATAGACGCCTTCAGTAAACTAAAACTAGAAAGTGAATTTCAAAAATTATCACCAGGTGGTGCCATCAGTTACGTAGAAACGGCCAACCTAACAAATAACATAGATGCCGTATTAGAAGTAATTAAATTTATATACGATAACATCATGTATGCCGAATTAAATACGAAAAGTGATTATTGCCATGAATGCGGATATACAGGAGAAATACTAATAAATGATGACCTAGAGTGGTATTGTCCAAATTGTGGTAATAAAGACCATGACAAACTAAACGTCGCAAGACGTACCTGTGGTTACATAGGAACAAACTTCTGGAATAAAGGAAGAACTCAAGAAATAAAAGAAAGAGTTATTCACGTAGATAATAAGGATGCATAAAAATGAATTATAACAAAATAAGAAAAATGGACATATCAAATGGTCCAGGAGTTAGAATATCAATATTCATGCAAGGGTGTAGCTTTCATTGTAAGGGATGCTTTAACGAAGAAACATGGGATTTTCAAAAAGGAAAAGAATTAAATGAAGATGCAGTAAACAAAATTATTGAACTAGCATCTCCAAACCATATATCAGGCCTATCAATATTAGGCGGTGAACCATTACATCCTAAAAATATTCAAGGAACATTAAATCTAATAAAAAAATTTAAACAAACATATCCAAATAAAACAGTATGGGTATGGACAGGATTTTTATTTGATGATATAAAAGAAGACATTTCCAACATCGACGTATTAGTAGATGGAAGATTTGATATAACTAAAGCAGATCCCACACTAAAATGGAAAGGGTCTAAAAATCAAAGAGTAATTGATGTTAAAAAAAGCATAAAAAATAAAAAAGTATATTTAATGGAGGAATAAAAATGAAACTAAGAGGATTTGAAGTAGTACAAGGATACGAAAATAAAAATATAAACATTCCAACCAGGAAAACAACAAAATCAGCAGGATATGACGTTGAAGCTGCAGAAGATGTCATCATTCCACCATACACACAAGGTTGTAAACCAACATTAATTCCAACAGGCCTAAAAGCCTACTGTCAAGATGACGAATGGTTTATGTTAGTAAACCGTAGTAGTGGACCTAAAAAAGGATTTGTAATGGCCAATTCAATAGGAGTTGTAGACGCCGATTATTATGGTAATGAATCAAACGATGGACATTTCTTCTTTCAATATTGGAACTTTGGAAAAGAAAATTTAATTATAAAAAAAGGCGATGTTATAGGCCAAGTTATCTTTCAAAAATATTTAACTACAGATGATGATAATGCCCAGGGAATTCGTAAAGGCGGATTTGGATCAACAGATAAAACTCATTAATTTGAGTTTTTTAAATATTTTACAGAAAAAAATTCGTAGATTATTTTATTCTACGAATCTCTTATCCTGTTCTAATAATACCAAATATAAGGAGGAAGCAAGTACTGAATGTCCAAAAATGAATAAAAATTGAAATTTTAATTTTAAAAATCCCTTATAAAATAAAGGCAAACTGCAAATTAAGAGTATCAAAGAATAAAATAATCTTTGATACAGGGAGAAATTAAAAATGAGAAAAAATTATAAGGGTTTTACGTTAGTTGAATTACTAGCAATCATAGTTATTCTAGCAATCATTGCATTAATAACAACACCAGTAATTTTAAATGTAATTAAAAAATCAAGATTAAATGCAGCCAAGGATAAAGCGTGGGGAACAATCGATGCGGTAAAGGTGCATATGCAACAGCCCAAACAAGTGAACAGGAAGTAGGACTTCCATATACTATTAAATATCCAAAAACATCTGCTTCAGATAGTTTTACTAATTCTGCTACAGGTGGTGATGGAGGAGTATATGTACCTAGTGATTCTAGTTATTTATAAGTTTTAATAATGCCATATCAATGAATTTATCAAATTTAGATACAAGTAAAGTAACGGATATGAATAATATGTTTTATAATGTTCCTTTAGTTACACTAAATTTAAGTAATTGGAGTAATGATAAAATAACAGATATGAGTACTATGCTTGTTGGAAAAACAACATTAAAAACATTAAAATTAAATAATTTTAAAACAACTAATGTAACAAACATGCATGCCATGTTTGCTTCAACAACAAATTTGAAATATGTTAATGTAGGAAAAAATGGACAACAGCATCCGCTACAACTAACTATATGTTTGCTGGAAGTGGAGCATCATCCGTTACAACAGGCCAGTGTTAAAAAATTAAAAGCATAAAAACTTTTAATTTTTTTGATATAAAAAAGGAAATTAATAATTTATGTCGTATGTTATATATGAGGAGATGGTTCCTCTAGAAAGGCTTACATATGACAAACAATAAGGAAAAAAGATTTTTTAAGG
>CAVKUP010000018.1:0-23711 GCA_963659735.1 bacterium | reverse complement strand
ATATCATTAATATCAATAATTTTATTATTAATTGATTTATTATAAATAATTTTTAATACTTTTTCCATATGTTTTTTTCAAATGTAAATTATCTTCTTTTAAAGAAATTGCTATTTTCTTCAATTTCATTACTTTCCTTATCTTGTTTGTAAGTATAAAGTATTTCTAAAAATTCAATTTCTTCTGCTGTTAAATTTAATTTTTCTATATACTTTAACCATGGATTCTTCCAATCTCTACATTTACTTCTATCATCATCTTTATCTCGTTCATATCCATTGTAAACATTTTTATGTCCATGCCCTTTAGTCCAATCATCTGATTCATAAATATTACCTTTATAATCTACGTAAGTATCATAACCTTCATCATTTGCACATTCTGGCGATTCTAAATAATCAGCATATGCTTGATAATCATAATTAAAATCTTCTAATGCTTTTTTTGCCATATATATCACTCTCTTTTACTTAATTATGGCTTAAAATTCCTTAATAAATAAGGTAAAACTATTTTCAACTATCACTTTTTTAACAAGTGATCAATAAATTTGTCAATCAAAAAGAGCATAACTAAATTATTGTTTATCATATACATTTGCAACAAATATATTATAAATGCATTTATATTTTCTTCGTTTATATTTTTTTAGCAAGTACATGTCCAACTAAATGTTTATATTTTTCTTTATTAAATGAGTATCCAGCATCAAAACTTAGTATTACTTTTTCAATAATATCAATAATACCCTCTGAATCATCAAAGTATTCTCTCATTTCTAATCTTCTAAAATTGCTCTTTTGGACAATTAATATAATCATGATTATTTTTTTGCAAAAGAATTATCAACATATTTATTTATATATTTGGTATATTGCTGGTAATCTTCTCCAAAGCAACTACCATATCCTTTTTTTACCATAATCTAATTCCTTTTTAAACTTGTCATAAAATGAAAGTTCTTCTTTATCTAAATGAGTTTTGTAATTACTATGGTGTTAACCTTGATTATATCTGTGGTCTAACAAATACCCAAAAATATGATATTACAGGCGATAAAATCGATGAAGCAATTTTAGGTAATCATTTAAAAGAAATAAGAATTAAAAATAATAACACTAAGAAAAAGTTGCAGGAGTAATAAAAGTAGATTAATCCAATTATTCTAAATATGAACTAGGAAAATTATATATTCATACCTATGCTTTAATAGAATTGCGAAATACTATAAAGTTTCAATAGACTGGTTTTGTGGTAAAGCCAAAGAATTAGGAATTAATTGGCTGTGTCTAGCTAAATTGTAATATTTTATTTTGTTTTTAATATTAATTTTTATAATCCA
Organism: bacterium; assembly: GCA_963659735.1. GTDB lineage: Bacteria > Bacillota_I > Bacilli_A > RF39 > UBA660 > Coprosoma. The sequence continues at coordinate 22,369 of CAVKUP010000018.1, read as the reverse complement.
AAATAGACTATATTAATTTAAAATTCAATTAATATGATATATATCACGAGTATAAACTTTTTCATTATTTTTTAATTTGTCATCTACTCTATTTGCTAAAATAATATCTGCTTGTTCTTGAAAAACAGCAAAATTATTTACAACTTCAAATCCTTTAAGTGAATTGGTGTGTAATAAAGGCTCATAAATCATTATTCTTACTTTATTATTCTTTTTATGAATTTCATTTATAATATCTAATATTGCACTTTCTCTAAAATTACTAGAATCTTTTTTCATAGTTAATCTATATATACCAATAACACTAGGATTATGTTTTAATACGGACTCACTTATATATTTTTTTCGTGTATCATTACTATTAATTATTGCACTGATTATATTTTCTGGAATGTTATTATAATTTGATTTTAATTGCTTTGTATCTTTAGGTAAACAATAACCACCATAGCCAAAAGATGGATTATTATAATAATTACCTATTCTATTATCTAATGATATACCATCAATAATATTTTTTGAATCCAAATTTTTAGATTCTGCAAAAGTATCAAGTTCATTGAAAAAAGCAATTCTTAATGCTAGATATGTATTTGCAAACAATTTTACAGCTTCTGCTTCTGCTGATCTCATTACTCTAATCTCAACATCTTTTTTTAAAGATGCTTTTTTTAATATTTTTGCAAATTCTACTCCTTTTAAAGTTTCACCACCAACAATTATTCTGCTAGGATATAAATTATCAAATAAGGCTTTCCCTTCTCTTAAAAATTCTGGTGAAAAAAGAATAGAATTAATTTTATATTTTTCTTTTATTTTATCTGTATAACCAACTGGAACAGTGCTTTTAATTACAATAGTTGAAGTTGGATTTGTTTTTAATATTTTTTGAATTATATCTTCTACTGATGTAGTGTCAAACTCATTAGTTTTTTCATTATAATTAGTAGGAGTACATATTATGATATATTCGGAATCTTTAAATGCTAATTTATAATCACATGTAGCTTGCAAATTTAATTTTTTTGTTTTAAAAAATGTTTCTATTTCCTTATCCTTTATTGGAGATACCCTGTTATTTATTAAACTTATTTTAGTATTATCAATGTCATAAGCGAGCACTTTATTATCTTGACTTAATAGTGTAGCTAAAGATAATCCAACATAACCAACTCCTGCAACCGCTATTTTCATAAGTTACCTCTTTCTATTATTTTAAATTCCCATTAAATATTACCTCATTTTTATCAGAATAACATGATTCAATTATTTCTGTTTTTTCCCAATTATAATTTCTTATAATCTTCTCAAAAGCTTTTACTTTATATTCTGGCATAGTAATAAGTGGTTTGGTAGTGTTTAAAAAAGTAAAAGACTTTAATAATAAATATGTTCCTATTCCAATATTTCTGTACTCTTTCTCAACATAGATTGTGCATATTTTCTTTTCATCTTTTGAGTTTTTTAAGAAAATAATTCCAATAGGGGTTTCATTATCCAAGCAAAATATAATTTCTCGAACTTTTCCATCTAACTCTTTACATAACTTTTCATGAAACCAATGATAATGATTAGGATAGTCGAGTTCTAATTCTTTTGTTACATTATATAGTTTTTCTAATAATTGTTGACCTTTTAAATCATCTCTTATTTTTGAATATTCATAGTATTTTAACATTTTTTCACCTAAATTCTTAATTTAATTATATTATAAAAAAAGGAATTTGAAATCTTCCAAATTCTTTATAGCATATAAAATAATTTTATATATTAAATTTTAATATTTAAAGTTTTTCTTTGTTAATATTTTAGGATTATCTGCAACATAAGCATTTAAAGGTTCACAGCCAGTGCAATGACTTTTTCCATTCTCCTTTAACCACTTTGCCATTATATCAGCTTTTTTATATTTATCATTTTCACTAGAATAATCTGTTTCAATTTGGTTAATTCTGTGAGCCACACAATTGCATGGAACTACCAAATCTTTATCAGGAATATAAAATCTTACATAATCAACTAAATTACATTTATTTGTTGGATTTATTCTAAATTGATTATTAAATGTTTTACTTATTTCTTCATCAGTTTCTCCAGCCCATGCTTTAGAATACCCCAACAAGTCAACAGAACTATGTTTATCTACATTATTTAAAAATTCATTATATTTTTCTTTGTAAAATTCTATATTTCTAGGATTCCATAAGGTATCTGGACTATCTGTTGGTCTAATTGGAATTATAGACCACGAATTAAAATGTAATTCATCTAACATATTGTATAAATTTACCATATCTGCAATATTATATGAACTAACAACAGTATTAGCTCTTAACATAATATTTGGATTTAGTTCACGCATTATCTTAATACCTTGTTTTATTCTATCAAGTCCATTTTTTAAGTCTCTTAATTTATCATGTATTTCTGACTTACTTCCATCTATACTAATTATTACTTGATCTAATCCTGCTTCAACTAATTTTTGACCAAAATTAGGTAACAAGTATCCATTTGTTATAATTGATGTTTGATAACCTGCAACATGACTTTTTTTTATGTAATTAATAATATTTTTATGCAACAAAGGCTCACCACCAGTAAATCTAATAAGATTATATGTTCCTTTGTTATTCATATATTGAATAAGTGAATCAAATTGTTTGTCCGTAATATTATATAAACCATGCTGATGTGCAAAATAACACATAAAGCAACCAGCATTACAATTTTCTGACAATCTAACAAACATAACGGTTGAATTCAATTTTATCTAATTCTCCCTTTTGTTAATGATAATTGTTTTTCTTTTGTTTCACGATAATTATCATAATTTCCTAAATATTCTTTAATTTCTTTAGCTTCTATATATAGAATTTTCTCTGCTATTTCATTAATAAAATATCTATCGTGTGATATAAACAAAATAGTGCCAGGATACTCTTTTAATGCTTCTTCTAAAACTTCTTGTGTTGTGATATCAATATGATTAGTAGGCTCATCCATAATTAACAAATTAACATTTTTCTGCATTAATTCAAATAATTTTAAACGAACTTTTTCTCCACCTGATAGAGTTCCAACACGTTTAAATACGTTTTCTCCATTAAACATAAATTTTGCAAGTGATGCTCTTAAATGAGTTTCACTACCATAATAACTCTTTCTAGCGACATCTAAAATAGTTGCATTATCATCTTCGAATGTTATTGTTTGAGGAATATACCCTATTGAAACATTACTACCAATTCTAACATGGCTATCATCTTGTTCATTTTCATATAAATTCATTATGTACTTAATCAAAGTTGATTTTCCACTACCATTTTTTCCCATTAAACAAGCTCTATCTTTAAATGCAACATCAAATGATACTTGATCTAATAAGTCTTTATCAGCAACAGTCAAATCAAAATCTCGTACCATTAAAACTTGTTTACCTGACCTGTCAGTCATTTGAAAATTAAGTGGTATTTCTTTTGCTGTTTCAGGTTTATCTAAAAGTTCAATTTTATCTAATCTCTTTTGAATGCTTGCGGCTCTTTTAAAAAATGATTCCCCACCAGGATAAGCTAATTTCCCAAATTCTTGTAATTGTTTTATTTTTCTTTTCATAGCTTCAATCATTTTTTGTTGATCTTTATATTGCTCAAATTCTGCTAAAGTTCTTCTCTCATTTTCTTCTAAATAATATGAATAATTTCCAAAGAAAATTTCTGATTTTCCTCTTTCAATTAATACAATTTTTGAAACTACTTTATCAAGAAAATATCTGTCATGTGAGCACAATATAATTGTACCAGTATAACTTTTTAAATAAGACTCTAACCATTCTAAAGTGTCAATATCTAAATTGTTAGTAGGCTCATCTAGCAACAAAATATCTGGATTAGATAACATTATAGATGCTAAATTTACTATTGTTTTTTCTCCACCTGATAATGTATTGAATTTCCTATTTAACATATTTTCATCAATTCTAAATTTATTACACAATTCACTTATTTTAGAGTCAATGGTATAACCATCTAAATCCATAAATCTATTTTGTAATTTTCCATAACGATCTAATATTCTTTCTAATTCATTCGGATCTGCAACTGCCATTTGTTTTTCTAACTCTTTCATGTGAGCTTCAATTTCAAAAACATCTTTGAAATCTCTAGTCAAGATATCCCTCACAGTACACTCATCATCTACTACTGGTGGCATTTGTGATAGTAAACGTACATTAGCACCTTTTCTAATACTAATACTACCACTATCAAGCCCTTCTTCTTTAGTAATTAGTTTAAATAAAGTTGTTTTACCACAACCATTAGGTCCTATTAAACCAATTTTTTCTCCCGATGTTACATCTAAAGCAAAGCCATCTAATACATTTTTAAAACCATAATTCTTTTTAGCATTAGCTATTGAAATATCCATCATTTTACTTCAACTCCTTATCTACATTATTAAACATTGTTCTTAAATCATCTATACTATATTTTAAAAAATAATCGTTTAATTCTTCGTCGCTACGTTCTGTTAATACAGTATCATTATCAATGGTCGATATAACACTATTTAATGGATAACCTTCCATTTCAACAGTATCTAATTTTTTTCTAACAATGTATGGTATCTTATTACAGCACAAAAACTCTTTTTTATCATTAGTAATAAGAAAATAAGCTCTAGTTATATAAATAGTACTACCAATTTTTATTTTATCGCCAACTACTATATCATATAAGTGATTTTTTACTGTTACATATTCTTTACCATCTATTATAATTCCATCATCAATTCCTAGAATATAATCGAAATCTTCTTTTATTTGTTTTTCAGCATTTTCTGCTTTAGATTTTGCTCTTTCAATATTAGTACCAATCTCATCTTTATCAACAAAATAATCATAATTATTTAAATTTTTAATCGAAATATTATTTCCTAATATTGAATAAAGCATTCTTGAAATTATTTCAAATTTAGAATTATTTTTTGTTGCTATTAAAATTTTCATAATTGATATCCCCCTAAACTAATTATACGAAAGTTCAATTAATTCCATCCATTTCATATAAATCTCGTTATAATTCTCTATATTATAACCTCTTAAAAATTCTTCCCATTCTTCTTCTAAATGATTAATTTTTAAACTTTTCTTTAAAATGTAAATGTCAAAATATTTTGTTGATATAGATACATTACCTAAATCAATATAATAATACTTTCCGTTATTAACCAAAATATTTGTTAAACTAAAATCACCATGAATTAAAGCATCATTATTAGGTTTATTCTCTTTTAGAAAATTAATCAAATCATTTTTTGAAAAGTCTTTAAAATACTCTCCTCTTAATTGATATACTATATCAATTTTTTCCATAACATTCTTTAATAAATTGTTTACAGAAAACTTTTGGAATCGACATTTTTCATTATAATGCTCATGAATTTTCTTTAACTCTTGCCCGAGTTTATATCCAAATTCTTTTGATTTATATAATGGTTCTCCATCAATATATTCTCTAAGTAAATACTCTTTATTTTCATACAAGTTATAATAATAGACATTGGCAACACTCATTTTTTCTTTCAAATATTTTAATACATCATATTCTTCTTTTAAAGTATCATTTCCCTTAATATTTTGAACTTTTAGAATAGCGTCTTGATTTTCTCTTGTCTTTACACGATAAACTAAACAGCCAGAAAGTCCTAATTTTTCTTGTTGCAATGTTTCTATTTTAATTAAGTTTAATAACTTTTTATCATCAATAATTATTTTATTTGTGGTTTTTTTAATTCTACAAACTAAATATTCACTATTATCATAATTTTCATTAATGTATTTAATAAAATTTTCTTTATCTTCATATATACCAAAATTTTCTAAATTTATAATATTAAGTACATCATCTAAACTACTATACCTTTTTACTGATGTAATTTGAATTTCTAATTCTTCATCTGTATTTTCATTAATTAATTTGCACATTTCTAAATATTCTAAATTTAAACTATTATCAAATATTTTATAAGTTTGTCTATCGTTTTTTATATTCTCAAATTCTTTACCATTGCATTTCATCTTTTTAATCATTTTCAGTTAACACTCCTTTCAAACACTTAATAAACTCTTTTATAACGAAATTATTATTCTTATTTTGCATAGCAACATTAACTGAATATATATCAGCAGTTGTTTTTGATGAAATAATACATAAATTACCTTTTTCTATTTCATCTCTCACTATTTCCTCATTAATATAGCCAATACCAATTCCCGCTTTTAATAGTTCCTTTGATACTGGAGCAGAATTGCTAATCGCTTTTACTACAAATTTAATATTTTTATCTTCAATACCTAATTCTTTACCTAAATTAGTGCTACTATCAGGAACTATTATAGGTATAATTGTCTCGCTTGAATTTTTTTCATTTATTATTTTTTTATATTTTGGTATTCCTACACATACTATATTATTGTTTTTTATTTTCTTTATATCTATGCCACATAAGTTTATATTTTTTGAGGAATTAAAAATTACAACATCCAATTTTTTTGTCTGTAACTCTTTAAACATAATATCTTCATTTTTACATCTTATTACTACTTTCACATTAGGAAATTTAGTTTGAAATTTTTTTAATGATTTCGAAAAAGATAAAAGTGGTAAATTAAGTGAAACACCTACATTTATTTCAGTTATCTCTTTTTTATTTAACTCTTGTATAATATTAATAGCTGATGAAATATTATCATTAGCGGTACTTACATATTCATATAAAATTGCACCTGCTTTAGTTAAACGAACGTCAAAATTTCCTCTTTCAAAAAGTTTAGTATTTAATAAATTTTCAAGTTTACTAATACTATATGAAACTGCAGGCTGTTTTACTCTCAATATTTGAGATGCTTTCGAAAAAGAATCTACTTCAGCACAAACTTTAAATATAAACAACAACCCATAATCTAAATTAGTAAAATTCATAAGAAACCACCAACATTAGGTTTATTATAACATAAATATCTTTAATTTAACATTCAATATAACTACGAATAGCAGTTTTAATACTATCTATTTGTCCTAAAAAACCATTTGTGGTATCAATAGTAAATGCTTTACCATTTACTATTGAATTAATAGATTTAACAAGTTCTGATTGCTTATACTTTTTATCAATAAAAACTATGGTTTCAATACCTAAAGCACTTGCCCAACCTAACTCGACAGAAACTCCCATAGAATCTTCAGGAAGCGCAATCAATAAGTCTGTATTTTGAATTTCATTAAAATCTGCTGTTGTACAATCAGATCCATACATTTTCTTTTTACCATATTCTTCTCGATCTAATGCTAAAAATGTTATTGTGCTAATACCCTGACAGAATTCGTAAATGTTTTTGATAAAAATTTCAAAATCATTACATATACCATCATCAGTTAAATATTTTGATATTGGGCAAGCAATAAAAATTTTTTTATATTTCATTTGTTTCTCCTTTAATTAAATTTGCTAGTATCTTTCTAATATCTTCGACACCGTTTCCTTCTATTTTGAAATTGCTATTTTCCTTTTTATTGTATTTTTGTTTTAAAAGAAGATTAAAACGATTTATAAATTTATTTTCAAAATTAGAATCAACTAATTCAGTTATAAATTCATATATTTTATCTACAACGTACGTTTCTCCTTTTGGTAAAATACTCTGTAAATAGTCTAAATTAAGTTTTTGAGTACCCCAATTAATTACTTTATATTTATTCAATATTTTTTTAGCATATCCTATGTTGTAAAATTGACTTAAATTCTGTGGTGGTAAAATAATAGTTGGTTTATGCAATGATTCAGTTTCATATATTGTAGTTAATCCTGGAGATGTTAAAAATAATTTTGCATTATTTATTGATGAAATAAAGTCGCTTTGCCTTAATGTTTCTACTTTAATATTTCTACTATCTACGTTTTCATTTTTTAATTCATTTAATATACTTATTTTAGCATTAGTACCACAAGTAATAATTATTTTTTCGGATTTAAAAATCTTTAAAAGTGGTATAATTACTGTCTTGATGTAAGACTCTCCATTTCCTATTGGAGAATGTAATCCACCAACATTAATATGAATATAATCCTCTTTATATGGTCTATATTTTTTTTCAAGTTTACTTTGAATTGGATTAATCCATTTTAATTTTTTTACTTGAGCTAATACTTTTTTAGAAGCCTCTGTTAAATTGCAACACTTTTGCGCACAATATACAGTTGCATCCAGTGGTAATAGTCCTTCATCAATATCAGCTTGAGTCCACATAAATGGTAAACTATCAACAAATATAACTTTTACATTTAAATTCATTAAAATAGTAGCTAACTCAACGTCTAAAACAACAACAGCATAATTTATCGTGTGTTTTTTTATAAACTCAGCAATTTTCTCTTTATCTTTTGAAAATAACTTATCTTTAAACATTCCATCTTTAAATATATTCACATCAAATTCATTTCCACAAGCAAAAAAGTTATATTCATCAGATAAGCCTGTAACGATAGAAGAAACCTTACCTACTGGTCCTAATCCAAAATTATTTGTTCCAATAATTATATTCTTTTTCATTTGAATAACCTCCCATCAATATTCCTAGAAATTTCAATTAATTCATCTAACTCTTTTTTTGTTTTTCCAAAATGAATATATGGATAAATTATTTGTTCAGCATTAAAATTGCAAAAATAATTATCTATTGACTGCATAACTGATCCCTCAAAATCAAAATATTTAAGTTCTTTTTTCTCAAATGCCCATTTAGAAATGGAATATATTATATAAGGACCACTACCTCGTGGTACTTTATCTATTTGCCATGCATGCAAGCCATACACCCATTCATTATCAAAAGTAACCATGTTTCCAATAATAGCTTTTCCTTCATAATAGCCAGTAAAAATTATTGCTTTATGATGCTTTAATAAATTTAAAGCATTTTTTTTACGACATTCTTGTTCTTCTTTAGTCCCATGAATTGCTATATCAAAATCAAACTTTGATGGATCATAATCTATAGTAATTTTTAACTTTTTAGATGCACTTTTTATATTATTCCTTAATTTACTATCTAACTCATCTAAATTCATAACATTTTTCAAAACATGAGTATGCCTACTTTCCATAAAGGCTCCCATTCCTTGTATTGCTGATATTTCTGTAAATGATGGGTGTAATGGCATATACATATAATCATAATTAGAAAAAATATAATTAAATATCAAATATATTGCTTCTTTTCGCTTCTTATTAGGACATTTTTTTACAAAAAAAGGAGACAAATATGCAAAATATCTATATTTACGTTCAGCCCATTTTTTACCATCTTTATAATAAAAAGGTACAACATAATAGGCTAATGGTTTATTATCTAATAATATTTTTATTATTTCTTTATTCTCATAAATTCTAATTGAAATAGGATCGATCCAAACAGGTATATCACTCACACTTTTTAATTCTTCTTCATATTCTTTTGAAGAAATAATTTTCAAATCTAATCCATTAAATTGCATTATTATCACTACCAAACTTTATTTCATTTAAGAAATCAATTATTTTATTACAGTCTTCTTTCATTAATATAGGTGGAATAGATATTACTGCTAATCTATCAACTAATTCTTTTGATTTACCACATGAATTATTTTTTAAGTCAACATCCGTTAATTTATTTCTTCTAAATAATTCATTTTCAAAATATAAACCACCCCACATTCTTCTAACCTCAATATTTTGCTTATCACCTATTTCTTTAATTTTATTAAACTCCTCTTTAGAATTTAATAATAATAAGATATTCATTCCTGTATCTCCAGTCGGATCAACACTATTTATTAAATTATTTAATTTAACTTTGCTTAGTATATAACTACGTGATTTTTGTTGTTTTAAAATAATATCATCTACTTTTTTTAATTGCTCACATAATATTGCTGCCATAATATTATTCATTCTATAATTTTGTCCAAATAAAACATCATTTCCATTCCAATTTGGAAACAAATCACGTTCTGCCCCCATATCTGTATAATTTCTCATTTTTTTATATATTGTCTTATTATAAGTTACAACAGCTCCACCTTCACCACAAGAAATTTGTTTAAATTGTTGAAAGCTATACACTCCTACATCTCCAATAGTCCCAGCATATTCTTCATTAATTTTCGCTCCAAATGCTTGACAACTATCTTCTATTAATTTCACATTATATTTTTCTAAAAGTCTTTTTACTTTAGATAAATCGAAACAACGACCTTGTAATTGAACAACAATAACCGCTTTACAGCCTTTTTTTAATTCTTCTTCCAAATCTTGCAAATCAAATCCATTCTGTAAATCTATATTTAATGGAATCGGAATAGCATCTAAACATTTAACCGCTAATGCAGTCGCCAAAAATGTATATGAACTAACTAAAACTCTATCTCCTGCTTTAACCCCACATCCTACCAAAGCAGTTATTAAGCCTGATGTACCATTAGTAACTCCCAAAGCATACTTACAATTTACATTTTTCTTTAGCATTTCTTCAAACTTATCTGTTGTAGAAACTTTATCACTTGCATATCTAAATATCTTCTCATTTTTTAAAACATTTAATACAGCATTTTCTTCTTTACTATCAAAACATAAACTACCATATTCATTTGGATTTATATAACTCATTTTATCTACTCCTTACTAATTTTTTTACTTTTTCTACATCATTTTGTTTCGTTCTAATTAAGGCATAAATTGGCTTTTCTCCAAACTCAATAATTTTAGGATTATAACTTTTTACCATATCAAGTTCCCAAACCTCTTTCTCATTCTGCCATTGAAATAATATTCCATTATCTTGCATTATTTTTTCAAATTCACTTACATAATTAGGATTAGTTATTATTACTGGAAATTTATGCCAAGATGATAACTGTGAATTTTTATCTTTATAAATAATATATTTTTCATTATTATCAAAATACTCTGTTAATAATCTAGCAATTGTTCTTTGCTTATCTACTATATTATCAGCAGTAGTTACCAATTGTTTTTCATTAATATTATCACAATCATACAAAACATAAGGCAATAAAAATCTTGAACTATTTCTACTCTCCTTATCATGAAAATCAAAATATTGTCTAATATCTTTATCAGAAAAAATTGCTCCTGATTGACCATATGATAATGCTTTAGATAGTCCAAAAGATGTAACAACATAATCACTATATTTTCCTATTCCTAATTCGTTTTCTTGTATATTCCATGCTTGAGCAATATCTTCTATGATTACAAGTTCAGGGAATTCCTCTTTTATTGCTTTAATATCTTGCACAATGCCATATTGATGTGTAGCTATTAAACATTTTATTTTATTTTCATTAAGCACTTTTCTAATTTCATCTAATGAAATATTATAAAACTCTTTTGGAATAACAAAAATCGGATTTGCTCCGACATTCATTATTGCCTCGAACAAAGAATAACAACAATAACCATTTATTAATATATTATCTCCAGACTTTATATTTTCGACTTTTAATACCGAAAGTAACGCTATTGTACCTGAATTAACAATTATTCCGTTTTTAATTCCTAAATGTTCTGCTAAAACACTTGCCTTTTCTTCATTTTTTGTCATCTTATTTTTTTAACACCTTTCCATTTCTACGTAATGTTTTAATTAAAGAACAAGAACTCTTGCATAAATTATTATTCTTTCCATAACCTATTTGATTTCCATAATCATCATGATCTTCATGAAAATCACTACCTAAAGTCCATTCTAAATTAAATTTATCACACATCATTTCTTGTAAAATCATTCCGCTTGAAGTATCACCTGAATGATATTTTTCTAAACCTACAAGTCCATTTTCCTTTAATAGTTTAAGCAAAGCAATTTCCTCGTTTACATTTAATCTATATTGATAAGGATGGGCTAATACAGAATACCCATTAGCATTTCTTATTATTTGTAAAGATTCCAATGCTTCAAATTCATAATTTGGATAAATTGGACGATTACTATCTAAATATTTCTTCACATCATTTAATTGGTCACTTGATAATCTTTCATTATTTAAGTATTTTTTTATTAGACGAGACAATCTTATATATTTATCACATTGAACCTTCTCTAGGAGTTCATTACTTAAATAAGGAAATTCATGCATTAATTTAACTAAATATTCTTTATTGACATGTGTTCTCAAATTCCTCTTTCCTAACAATTTGTTTTGTAATTCTTCGTTTCCTTCATCATAACCATATCCTAAAATATGTAATCTGATAATCCTATTGTTTAATTTTATAAATGAAGATAATTCAACCCCATTAACATATTCAGTTTCTTTTATATCAGAGTTATTTTTCAATTCTAATGACGACCTTATATCATCATGATCTGTTATTGATATTAATCCGACACCATTTGCTCTACTCAATTCAACTAACTGCTTTATATCAAACTGTCCATCAGAAAACTTAGAATGAATATGTAAATCTATTAAGCTAGGCATTGTACCACCTCATTTTCAATTATAATCTTAATAGATAATTTAATAAATATCCTAAATTTTTATATACTATAAATAATATTTATATTAAATAATTCAACAATATTTTAAAATTTTAAATACTAAAAAAACGATAAAATGTAACTTTATCACTTTTTTAAAATATTTCTATTGCTTTTTCGTCTGAACAATTTAAAACCTCTTCTAACGGTGCATAATATATGTAATCCATCCAAAGCATTCGGTATTAATATTTTTATACTTTTATCATTATTAAAATGATTATCAACATATTTATTTATATATTTGGTATATTGCTGGTAATCCTCTCCAAAGCAACTACCATATCCTTTTTTTCCCATAATCTAATTCCTTTCAAAATTAGATATAATAGACCCCTAAATTTGTATGTTATCATCGTAAGGCAACCTAGCAAAAAAGTTGTATTTTTTTTGCTTTTTTTTGCAATTTTCATAAATTTTTAGTTTTTTTCTAAATAAGGATAAATTATTAAATTCGGTTTTTCCCTTATTATAAGGGCTAAAAAGTGTCTGTAGTTATAGGATACCACGAAGTATAACCCCAGTTACTGGAATTAGGCCAATAACTACGCTTAAATTTAATATTGATTGAAATGAAAGCAAGAAAATAATACCAAATGATAAGTATTTACCAAATAAATCATTACATTTTAATGATATTTTTATTGATTGGTATATTATAAAACAAAACAAACTAGATACAATTAAAATGCCAACTATACCAAGTTCTTCACTAATGATTGAAAATATAAAATCGGTTTGAGGTTCTGGAAGATAAAAATGTTTTTGTCTAGATGCTCCTAATCCAAAGCCAAATAAACCACCTGGTCCAATTGCATAAAGTGATTGAATTATTTGAAAACCACTGCCTAATGGATCACTCCAAGGATTTAAAAAAGATAATATTCTTTTCAATCTATATGGTGCGGCTAAAATAAGAATTACTATACCTATTAATCCTAAAATACCAATTTTAAGAAAAAAACTTAAATTAACTCCACTAATAAATAGTAGACCTATAACACCCATTACTAAAATTACTCCTGTACCAAAATCTGGTTGAAGCATAATTAAAATAAATATAATAAGTGTTATAAATAATATTGGTAATATATTTTTTATATCATTTTTATTATTACATAAATATTTGCTTGTAAATATAATCATTGCAAGTTTCATAAATTCACTCGGTTGAATACCAAAAGAGCCAATGCCAAACCAACTTTTACTTCCGTTTCTTTCACTGCCTATAAACAAAACTAATATGATTAGGGTTAAACAGGTTATAAATATTTTATTACAATATTTATAATATTTTTTATAATCTATTTTGCTTACGGTATACATAATAATTATTCCAATCATTAAAAATAATCCTTGGTTTTTTACATATTTATATGGATCGTTAAATTTATATTCAGCCCATACATTTGATGAAGAATAGACCATTAAAAGGCCAAATAAAGAAAGGGCGATTATACATATAAATAAACTAATATTCATTTTTTTCATAATATCACTCCATATATTAATGATAAAATTGAAGCAATTAAACCAATTATCCAAAACATTTTTACAATGTTTTTTTCTTTAAAACCTAATTTTTCAAAGGTATGATGAATTGGTGTCATTGGAAAAACTCTTTTTTTAGTAAGTTTATATACTATTATTTGAATAATGCAGCTTAATGTTTCTAAGACGAAAACTAGTCCTATTAAAACAAGTAAAACTTCATGTCTGGTTAGTATTGCATAAGCTCCTAAGGTTGCTCCTAAGGAAAGTGATCCAGTATCTCCCATAAATACTTCGGCAGGGTTTATATTAAATATTAAAAAACCAAGTAAACATCCTACTAAGGTGAATGAAAGTATAGCAATATCTTCATATCCTTCTAGCCATCCTGTTTGCCAAGATATAATTCCAAATGTAGAAAAACATATTGTTGAAAGTCCAGCTGCAAGTCCATCTAGTCCATCTGTTAAATTAACAGCATTACTGCTTGCTGTTAGAATAAATAAAATAAATATACCATAGAAAAATCCGATGTTTAATTTAAAATTTAAACTATGAATCCAAAGTAATGGCTCATTTCCTGCTTTCATAAACATATAGAAAAAAATTACAGCAACAATTATTTGCATAGTAAATTTTTGCGATTTTGTAAGTCCTTTATTATTATGCTTTTTTATTATTAAATAATCATCAATAAATCCTATTAATGCGTAGCTTATGAAGGTAAATATAATTATTGATAATGTATAAGTTAGTCTTATTTTTTTTAAATATATAAAACTTAATGTTATTAAAATTAGTGGTAGTATGAATATAATTCCCCCCATTGTTGGGGTTCCTGTTTTTTTTCGATGTTCTTTTTCTAAATAAATGCTTAATGTTTGATTTATATGAAATTTTTTTAGATAAGGAATAAATATAAAACCAAATAAAGCAGATAAGATAAATCCTATTGTTACAGCTATAAGTGATTTAATCAATATTAGCATTTAAATCCTCCTAACTAGTAAATAATTTTACTGTTTTTCCTTCTTCTAATTTTGTTTTTGCTTTAGGTGATTGATATATAACTTTCTCACCATTACCACTTATTTCTACATTAAATCCATTTAATTTTTCTTTTGCTTCTTCTATGTTTTTTCCTATAACATTAGGCACTTTTTTCACTTTAGCATCAGGCCATTTGTATTTTTTTTCCATTCCACCACTTGGTTGCTGAATGTTTAATGCTTTTATACAATCTTTTAAAACGGCTTTACTAATCGGTCCTACTGTTGTTCCACCATATTGAACTGTTCCTTTTGGATTATCGATTGCTATATATACAACAACTTGTGGGTTATCTGCTGGTAAAAAGCCAATGAAAGATAAAATATAATTATTAGATAAATACTTACCATTTTCTACCTTTTGTGCGGTTCCTGTTTTACCACCTACTCTATAACCATCAATATATGATGTTCTACCACTTCCATTAGCAACTACGCTTTCTAAGGCATCTCTTACTTTTTCACTTGTTTTTTTACTAATAACTTCTCTTACCTTTTGTGGTTTGTTTTCTTTAACTACAGTATTTGTTTCAGGTTCATTTATGCTTTTTACAATATATGGCTTGTACAGTGTTCCTCCATTTATAGCAGCACTAACGGCTGTTACTTGTTGAATTGGTGTTACAGACACGCCTTGTCCAAAAGCAGTAGTAGCAAGTTCAACTGGACCTACTTTATCTCTATTAAATAAAATACCTGAAGCTTCTCCATTTAGATCAACACCTGTTTTTTTACCAAAACCAAACTTTTCAATATAATCAAATAGTTTGTTTTTTCCAAGTTTTTGTCCTAAAACTACAAAACCTGGGTTCAGACTGGTCACAACCGGCACCCAAAGAAGAGGCGTTATATTGAGTGTCTAACTCTATTGTTTTTGATGGTCTAATGACTCTTGCATCAAGTTCTAATTCCTTATCTATAATATTAGTTTTAAAGTCGAAATATATTGTTAATCTAACTCTATTTCTATTATTATCTATTTTTTCAATTTCTACTTTTTCTACCAACACTCGCATTAAGTTTGGTAGTTCTTTTTCTATATCTAGCTTATTAGATAAAACAGTTTTAATTTCATCTATCTTTTCTTTAAACTTTTGTAACTCAATATCAGAAGATGCTAATTTATCAATTTTTGTTTTTATTATTTCATAGTCTAAATTAAATTTATCATTTCTTCTTTTTAATTCTTTATCTTCTATTATTCCTTTTAAACTAAGGTCTAGTAATTTATCCTTTTGTTTTTCTATACTATGTAATTGATTTTCTAAGTCTTCAATACTTGTAGATTCATTTACTTTTTTTACTAAGTTTTCATATTCATCTATTATACTATTTAAATAGTCTTTTTTATTACTAATAAAATTATTAAATATATCAATAAATATCTTATCTAAATAATATTCTTTTATTATAGGTGAAGCACAGGTTTTTACTCCTTTATTTCTATATGTTTTGCAAGACCAATTAGGATTACCTGTTCTATTTCCTCCACTATTTCTTATAAATACTTCCCCACATTCTTTACAATATAACTTACAACTATATTTAGCATTTTCTAAGTTCTTTTCAGAATTACAAACATGATGAGCATATGATTTTTTTCTTTTTTGATGAAGATTATTAGCTTTATCCCATAACTCTTCTGATACTATAGCAGGAATCCTATCATCTTTTTCAATTATTTGTCTTTCTTTTGGAACATCTTTCTTCTTATGAGTTTTGTAATCTTCTACTTCAGTAAGTCTTGCTGTATAAAACCCTTTATATCTAGGATTTTGGAGCATTTTTCTCATTGAAGTATCAGAATAAACTTCTCCTTTTGAATTTAAATATCCCATTTTAGCAAGGTCTTGTCCTATCTTTTTTAAACCAACTTTGCCTGATGCATAAGTTTCAAATAAATATCTAACAAGTGGTGCTTCATCTTCATTTATTTCATATCTTCCATCTTTTTTATAATAGCCTGTTAAATTTCCACCGATTAATTTTCTATCTTTAATCATTCTATTTATACCAAATTTAACTCTTTCAGACAGTTTTCTTACTTCATCTTGTGCTAGGCTAGACATTATAGTTAATCTAAATTCTGAATCCTCCCCAATTGTATTTAAATTATCAGATAAGAAATAAACAATAACACCTTGTTTTAATAAGTATTCAGTATATTTAATACTATCAACAGTATTTCTAGAAAATCTAGATATTTCTTTTGTTAATACTAAATCTATTTTCCCAGCCTGTGCCGTTTCAATCATTCTAAGAAAAGAATCTCTATTTTTAACAGCAGTACCTGATATTCCTTCATCTATAAAAGAACCTGCAAATATCCAATTTTTATTTTCATTAATCATTTCTTCAAAATAATTTTGTTGATTTTCTAGACTATTTAATTGGTCATCTTTATCTGTGGATACTCTTGCATAATATGCTACTTTAAGAGGCATATCATATATGGTTTTTCCTTTTCTTAGGTCTTCTCTAGCTTTTTTTACATCCATTTTTCTCACTCCTTTTTCATGTGTTTCTAAAATTCAAGACTAATAGAAAGATGCAATGTTACCATCAAATTTTGATGATGTCAAATCATTCCTCTTACTCATTACTTCAGTTCTTATCTTTCTCATTCTACTAAGTATTGATTTTTCCATATTACTAAATAATCTCAAATCAATAACCTTTTTCTCATACAATTCTCTATTTAAAATTAAACGCCATTCAAACAACTTATATTCTAATGGTAATTCTTTCGTACTAAATTTAACTTCAATGTCATTTTCAAGCATTAGATTTACCTCCAATAAATTTTATTCAAGATAATGCGAAATTATACAAAAAAGACTGCCAAGAAATTAATATTAATTATCTCGACAGCAACTTTTTTTAATGCTTAAATTTTAATTGGAATAATATCACGATTAATTGTTTTCATTTTATAATTATTGGTTGAAAAAACATCACACAAGTATTTTACAACATTCTCAATATTAATATTTGTATCACATAAGAATATATCAGCAGCTGCATACTGCTGTTCTGGCCATGTATGAATTGTAAAATGAGATTCTCTTAACACTAATACACCACTAACACCATATGGTTTAAATTGTTTTTTAGTATAATTTTAAATTCCATCTTATTTTTTCATCCTTGTTTTCATTTTCTTCATATACCATTTCATTAATTTTCTTATTTTTAAAAACTTCTAATAACTTATCAAAATCATCTGCAAGTTTTGTATTTTTTAATTCACCTTCATCTATCCAATATATTTTACCTTCCGACGTTTCCGAAATAATATCACCACTATAATCATTTGATGTAAATAAAATAATTAATTGTCTTTCTTTTAATTTTTTATCATACCAATCTTTGACGCCACATATTCTAACAGAATTTAATTTTAATCCTGTTTCTTCATATACTTCTCTTTTAACTGAAGGAACAATACTTTCTCCCAGTTCTATTTTTCCTCCTGGAAAAGCAACTCCTTTCCAGCTTTTTATTCTTTCTTGTACTAATACTTTTTTTGTAGTTGGATCAATAATTTTGCACATATTCATTAATTTTACATTTTCCATTTTTTTCTCCTTCTTTATTTTAATATTAAAAAAGGAGGTTCTAAAAAAGAACCTCCTCCTCCAAATTAAATTCAAATTACATAATACTATAAATTTTTGTTTATTTTAACATTCTTAATCAATAATGTCAATCACACTGTGCTATTCCAAAATGGTCAAATATTTTGTGTTTTTTTTTAACAGCTCAATATTTAATTCGGTTGTGTATGAAACTACATCATAAGCTAAATCATATGTAGTTTTGACTTCCAAGATTTTTGTACTTCTTATGTTATTTAAAGGGGAGCAATGAATTAGGTATAACACCCAAGATTCAAACTATTAATCACTAGCGCCATTATTAGAACTAGTTGATGATGTATTCATATTAATCTTTTTTACAAACTCTTACAATTACTTTTAATTATATTAGCAATACAAAAACCTATAGGACAGTTTTACCTGTCTTATAGGTTTGTTTTTAATTTTTTTGTTTTACAAAATATTTTATATTTAATGCACTTAGCATAATTATTATTAATATAACAAGACCAATATAATTTTTTTGATTTATTCCTGTTTTTGGAACAGTAGTCTGTTCTTGTGGCATATATATTTTTCCTAATCCAGATGCTAGAAATTGATTGCTAATTTCTTTCATTAAGATTGTATAGGATTGAGTTATATTTGTTTTTTTGTAATTACATTCTAAATTATATGTTAGAATTTCCTTTGCAAATTCACCTGTAACTTTATATTCTTTTGTGTAATTTGTTTTTTTGTATGTTGCTTCATATAATGGTGATTTTACATATTTTTTTGCTGTCCCAGTTACAGTATATTTTTCGTCAGTAACGCTTTTTGCTGTATCACATGTTAATTGATATGTTGTTTTATATGTTTGTTTTGTAACTTCGGCTGTTACTTTATATATTTCTACAATATTACTATCAATTATGATTTTACCATCTGGAGTTACTGTTATAGAACTAAATTGTAAATCATAACCGTAACTATGAGAATTGCCACCACATTCATTGTAAGCCTCATTTAAAATACCTGTTATATTTATTGGAATAGTATTTATTGTTTGATCTTGATATGTTAAAGTTCCAACTATTGAGATTGTTGAATTATTTGGAAAACTTAGTCTTCTACTTTCTGATGTGAACTCTGAAGCTAATCCACCATTAGGATCAGTTGTAGGCTTTGTATTCATTTTTATTGCAGAACCATTTATTTTAACTGAACTAATAGTGATATTTCCAGTTACTACTTTAGATGTTCCATCACTATTTTTGATAGTTACAGAATTTGAAGCAGATATATCAATATGACCATAATTTTGTTTACTATTGTCTAAATCTTTGTTATTATTTAAATTTGTTATAGTTTCAGACGTTATTAAATTTTCACTTGATATTTTTTCAACATTGTATGATAGAATTGTATATCCTTCATTTTCTAAAGTTGCTTTATAATTATCAGCATCTTCTTTACTTGTAAATTCTTTAGTTTTTGTTTCTTTTTCTGTTTGATCTATTACGGTTTGTTTTTCAATGATTTTTTCATTACTAACTGTAAACGCTTGTTTTAAATCATTTAAACGCTTTTCAGCTGCTTCTTTGGTATCAAATTCTTCATTTATTTGATTTGTTTCTATTTTAGTTGTTGATTCATCTTTTACAGTGGCTTGAACATCGTCATATGTTTTATTTAATGAATCTTTATAATCTAAAGCTTCTTGCTTTGTATTAAATGTTTTATTTATTGAATCTATGATTGTATCTGTAATTTTGCTTCCAACTTCTTTGTATGGATATGGAACCACATTAACTTCATAACCTTGTTTTTCTAATTCTTTTTTATAATCATCTAATTCTTGCGTTGATGTCGATTGTTTTGTTTCTTCTGTTTGATGAGCAATTTGTTTTTCAGCTATTTTCTCATTTCTGACAACAAATTCATTTTTCAAACTTTCAAGATAATTTTTAGCTGAATTTTCCTCTTGAAATGTTTGTTCAAATAGATTATATTCACCTATTTTTTTATTTATGGAAACACTACAAGTATATGAAATTTCATCAGTACTTGATTGTTCTTTTTCTTCTTTTGCTCTTTGTGCTTCACTTTCACTATCAAATTCTTTAGTTTCTTCCTTTCCAGATTCAAAATCTTCTTTTACTTCACCCAAAACTACATCATATTTTATTTTATCATCTGATTTTTCATTATATTCTTCAATTAACTTATTTACATCCTTTTTATTTTTCGTTCCTGCATCTATTTGTTTTTCTGTTTCATGGGTAATTTTTTCAATATTAGTAAAAATTATTTCTCCATTTTTAGCATTTATGTGATTTCTGAAATCTTTTACTGCGTTTTGCGCTGATATATTATCTTCATAATATTTGCTAAATGAGACTTCTAATGTGTTTTCTTTTTTTTCTGTTTTTATATCATCTTTATCAAGAGCATAAACACATGTATTAAGCCCAAATACTATAATCATAGTAAATAATAATTTTAATGACTTTTTCATTTTATCATCCTTTCTGTTTTTACCTTTTTACCACAAATAACTATGTAAGCACCTGTGGTTTGTTTTGAACAGGTTTGAAGTAAAATTATGCTATCATCTGCATTTACCTCAACACCTGTATCATATAAGGAACTTTTTTTTAGATAATTTACATGGGTAAGAAAATCATCTACATTGATTTTAGAATAAGTAAAATCATTTTGAAATTTTGCAATTGAAAATATTTTGTACGATATTTCTTTATCATCAGTTTTTATTTTGATGATGGAGTTTTTTTTGTAAAAACTTTCTTTTGAATATTTTTCTAACACGTTTAGCGGTACATTATATTTATTAGAACTATGCCCATATATTATTATTTTTTTACTATTAATATCTGTCCTATAATCTAGAAATACAGATCCTAAAATATTGTAGCTTTTATCTACTAAGTGATTTAAATAATATTCATTATCATTTCCTTGAACTACTAAGGTTTTAGTATCCGCTATTTCTAGAATAGATACTATCTGAGTATTACCGTATAAGTCACGGTAATCGTCTAAAACCGTATTATATGATATTTTATTATTAACTGCTGTAGAACGATAGTTATCTAAATCTGTACTATGTGGTATTTTATTATTGACTACTGTAAAATGATGTTGAATTTTGTTCTCTTGATATATTTTTATACTAAGAAAAGTTAAACCAATTAATAAAATAATTGTACATAATATATAGACTTTTTTTGACACTCCATTTTCACCTCACACCTCGTGTTATTGGTGCTTATTATATGAATTTTTCCTTTTTTGTCAAGGAATTTTTCCGTTTTTGGCACTTTTTATATGAGAAATTAGTAAAAATGTCGCAATTTTGTTAAAATACATCCTTGTCATTTAAAAATAATAAAGAGGCATTTTTAATGATAATATTTAAATTAGTCAACAATACTTCTTTATGTTAATTATTAAAATATAAAACTCCATTATAAATTAAATCATGGCTTGTATTAACTGCAATCTTGGTAATTTATTTTATAGAGTTTAAAGGGGTTTCAATGAATTTATATGTGTGCTGGTACAACACCCAAGATTGCAAGAGTTTTCAACAACTTGTCTAAATGTTTCTTTACCATGACCA
>CAVKUP010000017.1:0-23769 GCA_963659735.1 bacterium | reverse complement strand
GCAATGAGCAGTATATGTTTTAAAAATGATTTTTTAATAGATAAAGATTATATTTGTTATATAGTAAATAAATCAAAGGAAATATTAACTAAAAATTTATTAATTGAAGAAGCACAAGATGTAAAAGAAAATTATTCAAAAGATTATAGAGCATATAGAGAAATAGATAATTTTGGAGAAAATTACACCGCGGTATCTTTATATAAAGAAAAGCGTAACAATAATAAGACAATTAGCGCATGTGGCTTAAGTTATGGTGGAATAGAATTACCTATAATAGCGAAAATAGTAGATAAAAATAAGGTTGAAAGTTTATTCCTTCTTAAATTCAGTAAAGAAGTTTCAGGATATTCTAATAAACAATTAATGGATTTAAGAAAGTTTAATATAAATGATTATGGTGGATTAATAAATGCTAATTATTTTCAAAATTCTAATTTTGATATTTTTGATGACAATGTATTAACAGGTAAAACGTTACAATTAGCAATAAATTCATTATATGATTGCGATATAACTGTTGGAAATATATGCATCGTAAGATATCCAGGAATTAATAGAATCGATCAAATGTTTTTAAATAATACTGCCGCTATCGATTATCACTTGTTTTTTGATTATATATATGGACTATGTTATCACAGCCCATACAGTTGGAAAGATAATGAATGGGAAAAATTAGACGGGGAAGTGGATTATGAAGATACTTTGGGCGTTTTTGATTTAAACAGAAAAAAAATTATAGAATGTATAATTAAAAATCATGATTATAGAGAAAATAGTGAGGTAGGAGAGTATAAAAGGAGATTATTAAAATGAGAGTAGTAAGTATAGGTGATCTTGTAGCAGATTATTATTATAAAAATGATAAATTAATAGGAATAAACGGTGGTATGACATCCCACAATATAATTGCTAACTTAGCAAAAATGGGAGCTAAAACTTCGGTGTTTGCTTGTTGTGGTAATGATTGTCAGGGAAAAATTGCTATTAAGAGTTTAGAAAAAATTAAAGTTGACATGACTGATGTTAAAATCATTGAAAATATTAGGACTAGATGTTTCCATGTTTCTTATTTTGATAATGATGGAAAATTGTCCTTTACTTCTAAAAAAAGATGTCCTTTTTGTAATGATAAAAAATGGTATGAAGAAAGTTTATTAGATACGAGTTACGTTCTTTCTAAGATTAAAACTGACGATATTTTAGTATTTGATAACTTAAATAATAAGAATCAAAATATTATAGATAATACAGCCAACAAAAAAATAATTGATTTAGGTCAATATTTTGAATTTGAAAAAATTTCTAATGATGAAATAGTAAAAAAATTAGAAAATAAATTTGAAATAATAAATTTCAATGAAAGAGTAACTAAATATCTTTTAAATAGATTTAACTTAAAAAAAGATAGTGAACTATATAATATAATAAAACCTAAGTTGATGACTATTACAAGAGGAGAAAATGGTGCGACATTTATAACTGATAATCACGAATATAATTATAAGTTACTTAGTAAAGGAAATGTAATTGATTCGACTGGTGCAGGCGATGCATTTATTTCAAGTATTATAAAAGATAGTATTAAAAATGATTTTAAGTATGATGAAAATAAATTAAAAAAATGGTATGAAAATTCTAATAAACTTACTTGCAAAGTTGTTTCTAAAATGGGAGCAAGAGGACATATTACTCCATTATTTAAGATTAAGCAGATTAAAGATATTTGTACATGCAGTGAATTTGAATATACTGAGAGAAAACAAATAAAAAGATGTAATATTAATATAAATAACTTAGAAAAAAGAGTAATTAATGCAGTTAATTCCTCTGCCTGTGATAAATTAGATGAAATAGATTTTAATAGTAATAAAAATTATCTATTTATAGGCACTGGAGGTTCATATGCAGGTTCATTTTTTTCATCAAAAATAATAAATGCTTTATACGGAAGTAATACTTATTCATTGTATCCAAGAGATGTACTATATAGAAATAATATGAATATTGATAAAGCAATTTTATTCTCTTATTCTGGTACAACTAATGATATTATTAATAGTGTTAAGGATTTTGATAACAAAAATATTTTTATTATTACCAAAGGAGAAACTCAAAATATTGTATTAAAAACAGGAATAGGAAAGAAAAATATATTAAGTTATAGAACTTCGTCTAATAAAGGAAAAGAAAGAGGATTCTTGTCATTTGAAGGTTCAGTGTCTCCATCCGCCTTATTTTTAAAATATTATTTTGATAAAACAAATAGTAGTATAAATATAAACAACTTTATAAAAGAATCTGTTGATTATTGGAATGAGCAAATTGGAAAATTAATTAATAAAGATACTATTGTTAAATTAAAAAATAATAATTTAATTAATATCTTTAGGGGAGATTATGCTGATACTGCAAGCTTTGATTTAGAAAGTAAAATTATTGAATCAGGAATATTTAATTGTATTGTTCATGAAAAAAAGAATTTCTCGCACGGAAGATTTATTAATTATGAAAGTTTGAATAATAACTTTTCGATATATTTTAAACAAAAATCTACAACTAAATACGAAATAGAATTATTAAAATATTTAAAAAACGAGTGTTTATTAATAGAAAGTAAATATGATGGCTTACTAGCAGAGTTTGATTTACTTATCGCATCACAATTTATTATCTATTACATTGGCAAAGTTTTAGATGTTGATGTGTCAAAACCAAAATATTCTGCTGATGCTATGAAAATATATTTCTATAAAGGAGACCTATAATAATTAAAATGTCTAGATAAGTTCTAGATGTTTTTGTTCTTTTAAAGTTTGAATAGTAGCTCTATTTTTTTCTGTTAACTTCAATTCGCAAAATTCAAATATTTATCATTATTATCTAAATTTTCTTTTTATATTCAAAAAAATCAAGAAAAATGTTAAAATATATAAAGGTGATTGAAATGAATATTTTAAAGATAGAAGATTTAACTGTAGAAGTTTTTGGAAAGGTAATTTTAAATGATTTTAATTTAGAAATAAAATCAGGTGAGATACATGTTATTATGGGACCTAATGGTACTGGAAAATCTACTTTAACTAAGGTTATTATGGGTGATAATAATTATAAGATTGTTAAAGGAAAGATTTCTTATAATGATAAAGCAATAAATGATTTGCCTGTTAATGAAAGAGCTAAATTAGGTATTTTTTTAGGTATGCAGATGCCACTTGCAATCGAGGGTGTAACTAATGCAG
This sequence comes from bacterium, assembly GCA_963659735.1. GTDB lineage: Bacteria > Bacillota_I > Bacilli_A > RF39 > UBA660 > Coprosoma. The sequence goes on along the minus strand of CAVKUP010000017.1, from coordinate 20,524 downwards.
ATTTTTTAAGAAGTGCTTTGAGGGCTAAAGAAGGAGAAAATTTTAAACTATTACCATTTGTTAATGAGGTAGATAAGCTTATAGAAAAATTAAAAATGAATAAGGATATGCTTAATAGAAATGTAAATGATGGCTTTTCTGGTGGTGAAAGAAAGAAAAATGAAATTTTACAGATGTGTGTTTTAAAACCTGATGTTGTTTTACTTGACGAAATTGATTCGGGTTTAGATGTTGATAGTTTAAAGATAGTTGGTGAGAATGTTATGGATTACTATAATGATAAAAAGCCTGCCATTTTGCTTGTTACACATTATCAAAGATTACTTGATTATATTACTCCTGATTATATTCATATTATGAGTGGTGGTAAGATTGTTAAAAGTGGTGATAAGTCACTTGCTTTAGATATTGAAAAATATGGTTTTAATAAGTTTACTGGAGAAGAGCATGAATAAGATAAAGATAGAAAATGATGAGGTAAAAATATTAGATAATGATGAAAATATTGAAATTAAAATAGATTCTGCAGATAAATTTTTAAATGTTAAAACGGTAAAAATTAAAATATGTGCGGATACTGATATTATTTTTGATATTTATAATACTGATGTTAAATATGATTTTTATTTTAATATTTTAAAGGATGTACATGCAAATATATATGAATTAAAACGTGGAGATGAATATAAGTTTCAATATAAATATTATTTAGAGGAATATAGTTATTTAAATGTTGAAAAAATTAATGATGGAAATATTATTAATGAGATGTATTTAGTTAATTTAAATGGTATTAAGTCTAAGATTGATTTTAATTTAAAAACTATTTGTAAAAAGCAAGAAAAGTATAATTTTTTAGTTTATCATAATGCGAAAAGTACTATTAGTAACATAGTAAATAATGGGGTTAATATTTTGGATGGTAAATTGGAGTTTAATGTATCTGGTTTTGTTTCAAATGGAATAGTTGATTGTGATATTAATCAAAGTGGTAGAATTATTAATATGACAAATAATACTTGTGTAATAAAACCCAACCTATTTATTGATGAAAACGATGTAACTGCAAATCATAGTGCGCTTATAGGTACCTTTTCATTTGATGAGATATTTTATTTAATGAGTAGAGGTATTTGTAAGAAGGATGCGGAAAATTTATTAACTCAAGGTTTTCTTTTAAAAAATATTACCTATTATAAAGACAGTTTAAAAGAAATTATAGATAAGTATTGGAGGTGATATAAAATGCACCGTGAGGATTTTAATATTTTAAATTCAGGAATTATTTATTTTGATAATGGGGCTACTACATTAAAACCAAAAATATTAAGTGAAGCTATTTCTGATTATTATAATAATTATAGCTCAAATGCTCATAGGGGTGATTATTCATTAAGCATTAAGGCTAGTCAAAAGTATGAAGAGACTAGGGGATTAGTTAAAAAAATGCTTAATGCAAAAAAAGAAAGCGAAATTGCTTTTACAAGTGGGACAACAGATTCGATTAATAAGATTGTTTTTGGATATTTTAAGTATCATTTAAATAAAGACGATGAGGTTTTACTTACTAAAAGTGAACATGCTTCTAATTTACTTCCTTGGTTTGAACTTGCTGATGAGATTGGTATTAATATTAAATATATTGATTTAGATGATAATCATGAGGTTACTTTAGAAAACGTTTTAAAAGCTATTTCAGATAAAACTAAGGTTATTTCTATTGCTCACGTTAGTAATGTTGTGGGTGATGTAAGACCAGTAGAAGAGATTATTAAATGTGCTCATGAAAGAAATATTTTGGTTTTACTTGATGGAGCTCAAAGTATTCCACATTTAAAAGTTGATGTTCAAAAGCTTGATGTTGATTTTTTAGCTTTTTCTGCTCACAAGATGTGTGGACCTACTGGTGTTGGTGTGATTTATGGAAAAGAAAATTTATTAAATGAAATAAAGCCGATTATTTTTGGCGGCGGGATGAATGCTGATTTTTCTCATGATGGAAATAGAATATATAAAGCAATGCCCGATAGACTTGAGGCAGGAACGCCTAATATTGCTGGGGTAATTGGTTTTGGTTATATCATTAAGTATTTGATGAATATTGGATTTGATAATATTCATAGTATGGAACTTGATTTAAAGAAATATTTGATTCAAAGATTAAAAGAGATTGATGATATTATTATTTATAATGAACATAGTTTGAGTGGTGTTGTTACTATTAATTATGATGGTATTTTCCCACAGGATTTATCAATTTATTTAGATAAATATAATATATGCACTAGAGCTGGTAATCATTGTGCAAAAATTTTAAAAGATGAGATTCATATAAAAAATACTTGTAGAATTAGTTTGTATTTTTATAATTCTAAAGAAGAGATTGATAAGCTTATTTCAGCTTTGAAAAATCCAAACATTAAGAATGAAATTATTTGACAATGATATTATAATTTTATATAATTGATTTAAGGCAATGAAGAAAAATAGTAGTAAGTAAAAAATATTTATAGCGAGTCTAGTTGTGGTGGAATCTAGATAATATTTCCTTATGAACGCGTTTCTTATGTTAAGCTGTTTGTATAATCTGCATTAAAGGTTTAAAGTTGCATAGAAATTTCTATGAAATAAGGTGGTACCGCGGGTTTTCCTCGTCCTTATTTTATAGAGTTTTTTTATATATTGGAGGGTTATTATGTATGAAAAATTAGAAAAAATTGTTAATGATGTAATGATTTCTTTAGGCTATGAATATAGTTCGAAGATTATTAAATCAAATATATCTGGTGTTGATTTTCAATGTGATGATGCTTTTAAAATGGCTAAAATTTATCATAAATCTCCGTTTGATATTGCAAGTGAGATAGCCTTGAAATTAGATGATATCGAATGTTTTAAAGAAGTTTATGCTCAAAAGCCTGGTTTTATAAATATTATAGTTACTGATAAATTCATAAATGATTCTTTAAGAGAAATTATTAAAAGTGATAAGTTCGGAGTAAAATTAGAAAATAAAAAAATAATTATTGATTATGGTGGACCTAATGTTGCAAAACCTCTTCATGTAGGACATTTAAGATCTGCTATTATTGGTCAGGCTATTAATAATATTTTGTCTTTTATGGGTAATGATGTGATTTCTGATGTTCATCTAGGAGACATTGGCACGCAAATGGGACAAGTAATTTATGGCGTATTAAAAGATTTTAAAGACGGAGATTATGAAAATATAGATTTAAATTATTTAAATGTTACGTATCCTAAGATAAGTGCTTTATGTAAAGAAAATGATTTAGTTAAAAAAGAGTGTGGTTTAATTACTAAAAAGTTACAAGAAGGTAATGAAGAATATAGACATTTATGGAAGATAATTAGAGATATTTCTATTAAGGATATAAAAAGATTATATGACTATTTATCTGTTCGGTTTGATTATTGGTATGGTGAAAGCGATTCATATAAGTATTTTGATGAAATGATTAAATATTTAGACAATGAAAATATTTTAAAATTAGATAATGGCGCGAAAGTGGTTTATGTTAAAGAGGATGAAGATAAAATTGAAATACCTCCTTGTCTAATTCAAAAATCAGATGGGGCTTATTTATATGCAACTTCTGATTTGGGCAGTATTTGGCAAAGAAAGAAGGATTTTAATCCAGATGATATTATTTATATTGCTGATAATCGTCAAAGTATGCATTTTCTTCAAGTTTTTAGGGTTGCTAGAAAATCACGTATGTTTTTAGGTAATTTAGAACATCATGGCTTTGGAACTGTTAATGGTAAAGATAATAAACCATTTAAAACAAGAGCTGGTGATGCTTTAAAATTAGATGACTTAATAAATGAAGTAAAGAATGAATTTATTAATTTAAGAGAAGAAAATAAAAATATGAAGGATGATGATTTGGATAAAATTGTAAATTCTATTTTAAAATTTGCTGATTTACAAAATGATTTAACTAGGAATTATATTTTTGATATTAAGAAATTTAGTGAAACAAATGGAAAAACTGGACCATATATTTTATATACTTATTTAAGAATAAATAAGCTGTTAGAGGATGTTTCTTTTGATTTATCAGATAATATTTATAATGATACGGATAGACTTTTAAGATTAAAACTTTTAGATGTTACTAGGGTTATAGAACTTTCTGCTAAAGAAAGAAGACCACATTATATCGCAATTTATTTATATGAACTTTCAGTAATAGCTAATAATTTTTATCAAAATAATTATATGTCTAATTTATCTGGTCAAATAAAATCTGATTTGATTAATGTTTTAACCTTTAATAATAAAGTAATTGAAATTTTATTAAATTTATTAGGTATATATATTCCAAGGGCTATGTAATGTTAAAAAAAAATTGTTGTTTCTGAGTAAAAAATATGCTATGATATGTATAGTAGAGGAGGGAATTATGGAAGCCAAACACAAGAATGCTTTAATTGGTGCGTTACTTGCTGTTGTATTTGTTATGACAGTTGGTTATGCTGCGTTTGCACAACAATTAACAATCAATGGTACATCTACAATTACATCAAAATGGGATGTTCATATGGAAACAGGAACAGCTGTTGGTAATACAACAATGGGTACTAATCCTACTGGTACTGTTACAGTTGCCGATGGGGGATTAACTGCTACATTTAACGCTGAATTAGTTTCACCTGGTGATACTGTTACATTTACAGTTCCTGTTGTTAATAAAGGTACAATTGATGCTAAGTTAAGTACTATTAGTTTATCTGGTGATGGTATGACTGTTTCTGATATGACTGCTATATCAAGTGATGGTAATATTAAATATACTGTAACTAGTCCAGGAACAGCTACTTTAACTAATACTACAGGTACTGCAAATGTTGTTGTTGTAGCTGAATTCGTTGATAAAGCTACTGGTAATACTAATGCTTATAATTCAACTGCACCACTTACAATAACAATGAACTATGTTCAAGCTTAAAACTCAATATGAGTTTTTTGTTTTTGCTTGTTGGTATTGAAAAGAACTATAAAATGTGATATATTTTATATAGAGTAGAGATGCTACTTGAATATTTTATTATAGGGAGGACGACATGGATAATAAAAACAAAAATGTATTAATAGGAGCTTTACTTGCTGTTGTATTTGTTATGGCGGTAGGATATGCAGCATTTGCACAACAATTAACCATTAATGGAACAGCTGAAATTACTTCAAAATGGGATGTTCATATGACCTCAGGAACTACAAATGTTGTTCCCGGAAATAATTCTGCTACAAAACCATCTGGAAGTGTTATAGTTGCTGAAGGTGGATTAAAAGCTGATTTTACTGCAAGTTTAGTTTCGCCTGGTGATACTGTTACATTTATTGTTCCAATTGAAAATAAAGGTACAATTGATGCTGTATTAGATACTATCACTTTATCTAGTTCAACTGATGGAATGGTAATTGACAATACTGGTTTAACTGCTACTACAAAAGATGGTAACATTAAATACACTGTAACTAGTCCAGGAACTGCTACGTTAGTTAATACTACTGGAACTGCAAACGTTGTTGTTAAAGCTGAGTATGTTAGTTATGCTAACCAAGGTAATGCTCAAAATGTTGCTGCTCAACTTACAGTTACAATGAATTATGTACAAAAATAAAACTCATTAATGAGTTTTTTTATTAGGAAAGTTATATTGTTTTATTAAAAATTTGAGTTGTTTTAAAATGTTATACAAAAAAGGTTGACAAGCAATCACGTTTTTGATATTATTTATACAGAAATGGAGGAAGAAATATGGCAGTTAAATTAAGACTTTTAAGAATGGGAGCTAAAAGAAAACCATTTTATCGTATTGTTGCAGCTGATTCAAGAGTTAAAAGAGATGGTAAATATATTGAACTTGTAGGTACTTACAATCCTGTAACCGAACCAGCAGAAATTAATATTAATGAAGAAATTGCTTTAAAATGGCTTAATGATGGAGCAATTCCAACTGATACGGTAAAAAGCTTATTTAGTAAAAAAGGAATTAATAAAAAATTTCATGAATCTAAACAAAAAGAGAGTAAATAATTATGAAATTAGCTAATTTAACGGAATTTTTAGTTAAAAGTTTGGTGAAAGACCCTGATGCTGTTTCAGTAAAAGCTTTCGATGATGATTTAATTACTATTGAAGTTATTGTTGATAGTGATGATATGGGAAGAGTAATTGGTAAAAAAGGAATTATTGCTTCAGCTATCAGAACTATTGTACAAGCTAGCAGTTATTTAAATCATGATAAAAGAGTATATATTAATATAGCATCTTTGTGATGCTTTTTTTTAAGGAGATTTTATGAATAATCAGTTGATTGTTGTAGAAGTTGGCTGTAGTAATATTATGAAAATTTATGAAGATGGAATTCTTTTGAAAGTTATTGATACTGTTTGGATTGGTAAGAATGGTGTGGATGAAGATATTGTTGAGTTTGATGGCAAAACACCACTTGGATTATTTAATTTAGGTGTTGCTTTTGGAATGCATGATTTAGATATAAATTATCCTTATATTAAGGTATTGGATAATGATTACTGGGTTGATGATTATAAATCTTACCATTATAATTATATGGTAAGACTTAATGAAGATATTAATGACTTTTCTTATCCCTATATTGTTAGGGAGAATGTTAAATCTTTTAAATCCGCTGAACATTTAATTGATTTTAAAAAACAATATGAATATTCTGTTTTTATAGAATTTAATTGTAATGAACAAATTAATAATGGCGTTGGAAATAATAAGGGATCTGCTATATTTCTTCATTGTTTAGGTGATAAGGGATATACTGAAGGCTGCGTTGCGGTTGATAGAAAGGACATGGAATATATTATTAGTTATTTAAAAAGAGATAAAAATCCTCAAATTCTTATTAAGAGAGCTTAAATATTCAATTGTATTTGTTTTAAAAATATATTATAATATTTTATAGATAGCGAGGTAGTTAAATGGAATATAGTAATTTAAAAATTCCAAATCATGTTGCTTTGATTGTGGATGGTAATGGTAGATGGGCTACTGAAAGGGGAAAGCAAAGAAGTGCTGGTCATGAAGCTGGTTTTATTAATTTACAAAGACTGACTAGTTATATTTATTCTAAGAATATAAAGTATGTTAGTGCTTATTTATTTTCTACTGAAAATTTTAAAAGAAGCGAAAAAGAAGTTAATTTTATTATGAATTTATTAACTGGTAAGCTTAAAGATATTTTAAATTTTTGTCATAAGGAGCACATTCATGCTGTATTTTCTGGAAGAAAAGTTAATCTTTCAGATAAAGTATTAAAAGCTATATTAAAAATAGAAAAGGAAACTGAAATATATAAAGATAGAGTTTTTAATATATGTTTTAATTATGGTTCTAGGGCTGAGATTATTGATGCAACTAAAAAAATTGTTTCTGATGTTAATAGTGGAATTTTAGATATAGATAAGTTGGATGATGAAGTTTTTCATAATTATTTATATCAAAATATTCCAGATGTTGATTTGATGATTAGAACAAGTGGGGAAGAGAGATTAAGTAATTTTATGCTTTGGCAAAATTCATATGCGGAATTTTATTTTCCGAAAGTTTATTTTCCTGATTTTAATGAAGATGAGTTTGATAAAGCAATTTTAGAATATACGAAGCGCGATAGAAGATTTGGAGGTATTGATTATGAAAACAAGAGTAATTAGTGCAATTGTTGCTCTTATTATTGTTATTCCGTTAATTTTAGTTGGTGGTGTAGCATATAATCTTGGGGTATATGTTATTTCAATGTTTGCTTTAAAAGAATTTTTAGATATTAAAGCAGCTAAGAAACAATTACCTATTTTTATTCAATTTATTGCATATATTTTTATGACATTAATAATATTTATGAATTTTAAGGTTACTAGTTCAATATTTAGTTTAGATTATAGAGTTTTATCGGCTTTATTTATGATTTTTTTAATACCTACTGTTTTGTATCATGAAAAGGGTAAATATAGTATAAATGATGCATTTTATTTAATAGGTGGTTTGATTTTTTTAAGTATTTCAATGTCACTTTTGATTCTTGCAAGAAATAGTAGCTTGAATTTATTGATATTTTTATTACTTATTCCGATGATTACTGATACGTTTGCTTATATTACTGGTATGCTTATTGGAAAACATAAGTTACTTGAAGAAATTTCTCCTAAAAAAACAATTGAAGGTATGATTGGTGGAACATTGATGGGAGTTTTTATTAGTTCGATGTTTTATCATACAGTAATTGATGTTAATTTTTCTAAGGTGAGTTTAGTTGTGATATGTACATTTTTATCAGTGTTAGGACAATATGGCGATTTGGTATTTTCTGCTATTAAACGTTACTTTGGAAAAAAAGATTTTTCTAATCTTATGCCTGGACATGGAGGTATTTTAGATAGACTTGATAGTATAATATTCGTATTACTTGGTTTTATGTTTTTTATTAATATTTTATAGGAGGTTTTTAAATGACATTAATATATTTTATTATAATTTTAGGAGTAATTATTTTAATTCATGAGTTTGGTCATTTTATATTTGCTAAAAAGGCAGGTATATATGTTTATGAATTTTCTATAGGTATGGGTCCAAGAATTTTTAAATGGACAAGGAAAAATGATGAAACAGAATATTCGGTAAGATTGATTCCTATTGGTGGCTTTGTTCAAATGGCTGGTGAGGAAATTGATGATGATGAATCAGTTCCTAGGAATAAAAAGTTTTCTGTTAAAACATTTGGTCAAAAATTTATGACGGTTATTGCCGGTATTATGAATAATTTTATTTTAGCTATTGTTTTGTTTTTTATAGTTGCTTTATTTAATGGAGCACCCCAAAATAAAGCAATTGTTGGTAAAATTAGCAAGGATTATCCAGCATACACATCTGGGTTACAAGAAAATGATCAAATTATTAAGTTAAATGGTAAGAATGCGAGTAGTTATGATTTACTTGCTTTAGAACTTCAAGTTAACAGTGGTAAAGAAATTTCTTTGGAAGTTCTTAGAAATGGTGAAATTAAGACTATTAATTTAAAACCTAAGAAAGTTAAAATTGACGGACAAGTTACCTATAAATATGGATTTGCTATTAATGATGAAATAAAGAAAGGTTTTTTACCTTCTTTGATATATGCATTTTCTAAAACTATAAGTTTAGTTTATCAGATGGTTTTGATAATTCTATATTTATTTACTGGTAATTTAGGAATTAATTCTTTAGCAGGTCCTGTTGGTATTTTTAATGTTGTTGGATCTGCTAGTAGTGCGGGTATTTGGTCTTTAGTTAGTTTAACTGCATTTTTAAGTATTAATGTTGGGTTTATTAATTTACTTCCACTTCCAGCATTTGATGGTGGTAGATTACTTTTTGTAATTATTGAGAAAATAAAAGGTAAACCTGTTGATCCTAAGTTTGAAAATACAATTCATGCTATTGGCTTTTTTTTGCTAATGCTTTTGATGCTTTATATCACTTATAACGATATTATTAGATTAATTAAGTAGGATTTATGGATAGTAAGTTTTTTAAAGCCTTAGTTTTAGTTTTAATTATTTTAGTTGCTCTTGTTGTTCAATCAAATGGAAGTAAGCAAAAGATTACATTTGTTAAAACTTCTAAGCAATTAACTGAAGTTTTAAATCTAAAAGGTATTGTTATAATTGATATTAGAAGTAGTGAAGAATTTAAGGAAAGTCACATTCCTAATGCTATTAACATTCCATATAATGAACTTAAAAGTAAGCTTAAATATAGTTTAAAAACACCTATCTTAGTTTACTCTAAAAATGATTCACGTAGTCATTTGGCTGCTTTGCAATTAAAACAGATGAACTATGTTACAATTTATGAGCTTGGCAATATGGAAATATATAATGAAAATTAATTAAAAGTTAATTTTCTATTTGCATGAATGGCGGAATGGTAGACGCACTACTTTGAGGGGGTAGTGAGATATATCTCATGCGAGTTCAAGTCTCGCTTCATGCACCATTGACGAATCTGTTCGAACTATTCGAACTTTTAGATAGATATCAATCAGAAATGATTGATTTTTTTTGATTTTCAGAAAAAATCACAGAAAGGTTGGTGTCTATGATAAAAATAATTAAAGAAGAAATTGAGATTGATGAATCTTTAGTTTCAAGATTAAATGTTATATGTGATTTTTGTAATACTACTCCTATCATAGAAAATGGTAGTATTAGGAAGATAGAACACACTAATTTAACTTATATTGAACCACATAGAATTATTATAAATAATGAACTATATCTAGCGTTTAATTATTCGAATGAAATCTATGTTCATAATCTCGGTAAAAAGATAAAACTTTCAGAACTAGAACAATATATAAAAGGAAACTAGATACTATTTATTCTCTATAGAGGGAATTGACAAATCTTAAAAAAGTGATATTATAAATAACCAATGAGGAGGTATGCTCTAGAAATGGAGGTACATCTATGAAATATAAACACAAGATATCGAAAAATTATAATATTGAATTTATTGAGGAGTCAGTAGTATTTAGACTTTACTAGATACTATTGTCTCCTCTTTTTTAGTAAAAGGAGTTGAGTTTTAATGAAGGAAGAAAAGAAAATTGCAGGACTTTATATTCGTGTATCTACTGAAGATCAAGCAAGAGAAGGATTTAGTTTACCAGAACAAGAAAAAAGATTAAAGGCTATGTGTGAGTATAAAGGTTATGAAGTATTTAATGTATATGAAGAACGAGGAATAAGTGCTAAAACTGGTAATTACAGGCCTGAGTTTGAAAGATTACTACAAGATGTTAGAGATAAAAAAGTAAATACCATTGTAGTGTTAAAATTAGATAGATTAACAAGGTCTGTTGCAGATTGGGAAAAGATACTTTCATTTTTAGAAGAAAATCAAGCTTATTTAGATTGTGCTAATGATGAAATAAATACTACAAATGCTAATGGTAAAATGATATCAAGAATACTTACATCAGTTTCACAACAAGAAATTGAAAGAACAAGTGAAAGAACTAAAATAGGACTAGCTGGTGCCATTAAGGTTGGACATATTCCAGCAAGAGCACCACTAGGTTATAAACATGTAGATAGATTATTAGTACCAGATCCACTAACTAAAGATATTATTATAAGAATATTTAATTTATATTTTGAAGGTTGTACTTATGTTAAAATAGCAAAAAGTTTATAATGAAGAAAAAGTATTAGGTAAAACTAACTGGAGAGATACAACTATTTTAAAAATAATATCTAATGAGATTTATAAAGGAGATTATGTATCTGGTAAAAGAAGTGGTAATTCAGTTTATTATGAAAATGTAGTTGAACCATTAGTAAGTAAAGAACTATGGGAAAATTGCCAAGTACAAAAGAAAAAGAATTCTAGAAATTATATGAGAACTCAAACTTATCTTTTCTTACAAAAATTAAGGTGTCCTAAATGTGAAAAAATACTTGCAGGTGGAGCAACTCATAAAACCAAAAATGATAAATGGTATTTCTATTATAGATGTGAAGATTGTAAAAATAATATTAAGGAAAATAAAATTGAAGAAGCAATAATGCATATTTTAAACATGTATTTGAATATGATTCAGTTGTTAATGAATTCTTTTTGCCAGTACTTAAAAATAAATTAGAAAATTCTAAAGATGAATTAGAAGAAGAAATTAAGAAACTAAATAATAAAAAGAAAAGATTAAAAGAAGGATTTGTTAATGAATTATTTACAATAGAAGAATTTAAAGATGAAACTGAAAAATTAGATAACTTAATTAAAGATTTAGAAGAAAAGATTATATCTAATCAACAAGCTGAACAATTAAATTTTACTGTTGATGATATATTACTTAAAAGAGATATGGACTATATTAACAAAATCAAATTACCACTTACATATCACGCTTTTGAAGATTGTTGGTCTGATTTAGATAGAGATGATAAAGCAGATATAGTAATGAGATATATTGATGATATAGAACTAAAAGAAGTAAATAATATGTATGTTGTTAAGAAAGTTAATTTTAGAAGTACTTTCTATGAAGATTTTAAAATGTTATTTAACCAAGGTTATATTGATTATGAACGAGAAATGATTATTGATTTGAATGGAATACAAACTTCAGTCCCAGTAAGATATAGCGAGTATACAAGTATCAAAGATGTAATGCAAAACTTTTATAGATTAAATGAATATTATGAAGTTAATTTATATAAAGGCACTTATTATAAAGAAACAGAAAAATTAGATATAGGACCACTACAAAGAAATGAAGTTCCTATAAGAGTATTCCCATTACAAAAAGATAATAACGGAGATAATAATTGGTTATCAATGGGAATGCTTGCTACAAAGAATAACCCAAATGATATAAAAGTAAACATTAGAGATGTATTTGAAACAATACCCGATAATGTTATCGAAGAAGATTTTTAAAATGCGTGGCGATAGCAATTTAAAAATTAATACTTTATGTAGTTTTAACATTACGAAGTTTTGGTTATTACGAAATAAAGTAAACGGATTCTAAGGTGTCAAACCTTAGCCTACCGGATATCTTGTATGCAAACGTACAAAATTCCTAGGGGGTTAGAAATTTTGGATGACCAAAATGGCCACTTAAGTGGTCACTTCTAGAAAGGAGGAAAACTATGTCAGAACTTGCTTATTCATTACATTTAGGTAGTGATAAAAATAGAAAAAATATATCTAAACAAAATGATAAAAATAATTTAAGTGGAACAACTTCTTTACCAAATAATGCTATTCAAAATGTAAGACAATTATCAAAAGTTGATAAACATAATTATCGAAAATATGATAATGAACAAGAACTAATAGAAATAATAAGAGGAACTTCTTCTCCACTTGACGATGTTAAAGAACTTTATTTAAGTGAATTTGAAGAAGCAAGATTAGAATATAATTCAAAACAATCTAGACCTAGTAGAATGATAGATAATTATTTTGATAATGTATCTAATAATGAGAAAAAGGATCTTGCTTGTGAAATAATACTTGAACTTGGAGATAAAGAATATTGGGATACTAAAGATGAAAAATTTAAAAAGAGGATGTCAGAAGTTTATAAAAAACAGGTTGATGATTTAGAATTATTAGTTCCTAATTTTAAAGTGGCTAGTGCTATAATTCATTATGATGAGACCAGTCCACACTTACATATTGTAGGAGTTCCAATTAAATATAAAAATAAAAATGGTATGGAAAAACAAGTTGGTAAATCTGATGTATTTACTAAAGAATCTTTAATTAGATTGCAAGATAAAATGAGAACTTTATGTATTGAAGAATTTAATCAAGTATATAGTTTAGATTCTATTTTAAAGCACAAACAAAAAGGAAGAAATAGAGATATTCATGTATCAGATATGGATAACTATATTGAAATGAAGAAACAAATTGAAAGGAATACTGAAAATTTAAAACAAGCAAATAAAAAATCTATTGAGCTAAAGAATAATTCAAAAGATATAAAAGATAAAATTGATAAACTAAAAGTATCTAAATTAAATAAAGATAATTATATTTTAACAAAGGAAGATAAAGATTCTTTTATCAACTTTATCAATCAAGCCGATAATACTAGTAAAGAGTATGATAAAATACAAACTTTATCTAATACACTAGTTAATGCTCATGAACAATTAAAAGATAAGAATAATAAGATTAAAACTCTTACTGAAAATAATGAAGCACTTAATTTAAGAGTTAAAACTTTAAATGATACGATTAAAGAAAAGGGTAATGAAATATCATTTTTAAAATCTAAAATGCAAGATTTAAAAAATACACTAGATTATTGGAAACATAAATTTGAAAAACTAATATCTTTCTTATATAGTAAACTTCATAGATGGTATGATAAAGATGATAAATATATTGATGTAGTTAATGATATGTATGAAAATAAAGTCTTAGATGAAGACGATATTGAAGATTTAGATAAAAATACAATTGATTATGAACGATAATCTAAAAAAATATGTTATAATTATACATGAGAAAAAACTTTTCATTAGGAGGTATAAATGGACTTAGAAATTTTAAAAAATGAATATGAGAAAATGCAGCAAATTTATGGAGATAAGACATTAAAATCAATTAACTTTGGTGGATGCGATACAAATCCAGATATATGTTTTGTTTTTATGAATCCTACATCAAAAAATGTTGCTTCTGATCCACTTTGGGATGGTATTAGGGCACCATGGATTGGAACTAAAAACATTTGGGATTTATTTGTTGCAACCAACTTATTTGATATTGATATATATAATGAAATTAAAAGTAAAAAAGCGAATGAGTGGGACAAAGAATTTGCAGAAAAAGTATATAACGAAGTTAAAAAAAATAAAATATTTATTACTAATTTAGGTAAATGCACGCAAATTGATGCTAGACCTATTCAAAATTCAGTATATGAAAAATATCTAAGCTTATTAGAAAAAGAGATAGAAATAGTAAATCCTAAAGTTATTATTTTATTTGGAAACCAGGTTAGTACAGTTTTTCTTAAAGAAAAAATATCAGTTTCACAATGTAGAAAAAAAGAATTTATAAAAATTATTAATGGTAAAGAGTATAAATGTTATTCAATTTTTTATCCTGTTGGTAATGGAAGATTTAATATTGATAAATCTATAGAAGATATATTATGGGTAAAAGAGAAAATTTTAAAGAAGGAGGTAGTAAAATGTTAGTAGTATTTGAAGGATTAGATAATTGCGGTAAAACAACAATAGTTGAAAAACTTAAAAATTATTACGATCAACAGGGAGTTCCAGCAGAATTTACTAGAGAATTCGAAACTGATGTTGGAAAATTAATAAAGAAAATGTCTCAAGAAAGTCAACTGGATTCAATACTAAAATCTTATTTATTTGCAGCAGATAGACAGATAAGAACTAGAATGTATACTGATGAAGATTATCAAAATAAAATGATTTTATTTGATAGATATTATCATTCTGCTGTTGCTTATAGAATGGCAGAAGGAATAAATAAAGAATGGGTTATGACACTTAACTCAGTGTTTAAAAAACCAGATATAGGGTTTTATATTGACATAACACCAGAAGAGTCAGTTAAAAGAAATACTGATACAAAATTTAATATAATAGCATCAGCTGAACACCTTTCTAAAGTTAGAAATGCTTATCTGTCATTTATAGCAGAAGAAAATTTAATATATATAGATGGTATGCGTGATTTAGAAAGTATATATAATGATGTATTGAATTATATCGAAACATATAGAAGAGAGAAAAGCAATAAAAGGTTATAGGAGGAGTATAAAATGATAGATTTAAAGAAAGCACAAAGTGATATTTATAAAAACAAAGTTGATAAAGGATTTAATGTAACAGATATTAATAAAGAATTTTGCTTAACATATGGTGAATTGAGTGAAGCATATGAAGCTTGGAGAAAGAAAAAAGATGATTTGGGAGAAGAATTAGCTGATGTTGCTATATATTTATTAGGTTTATCAGAAATTTTAAAAATAGATTTAGAAAAAGAAATTTTACATAAAATATATAAAAATTCTAAACGAGAATATAAAGTGATTGATGGCGTAAATATGAGAGTTAAAGAATATGAAGAAGAATAACATATATTTGGCTACAAAATTATTTAGTTTTTACGATAGATATGCTTCAACTAATATGTATGAAGCAGTTCTTCGCTCAAAAAAATATTCTTCTTCACTAATATATCTACCATTTAGGGATAGCAATATGAAAGTAAGCACAGAAGGAAATGTTGCAAAAAATATATTTGAAGCAGACATTAATTCACTAAATAAGACAGAAATATTTATATGTAGAATAGATGGTTTATCATATGATGCAGGTATTGGTTTTGAACTAGGGTATTGTTTAGCAAGAGGTTGCACATTATATGTTTTTAGTACTGATTTTTATAAAACAAAAATACTTAATAGTAAAATATTAATATCAAATATGGTTAATAAAATTTGTAATGCATTTAAATATGAATATAAAAATAATCAAATATTAAGTTATGAGGAAAATTTAAAATATAATATTGAATCATTTACTAAATTTGTAACTGATAAAATTGATAATAACAGCTATAAATATACTAATGAATTTTCAAATAATGAACATTATGATGTCTTTATTGACTTTTGTGGATTAAAATATGAATGGAATAAAATTTTAATAGAAAAATTAATAACTTATTTAGATAAAAATAACATTTCCTATTGGGTAAGTAGTAGATATAATGAAGAATATGATTGTGATAAAGAATTATACATTTTAGATAATTCCAAAATATATATAAATTGTTTTGATGAAAATGAACCAGATTTTGATTCATGTGTATTGCATGGCTATGCATATAAAAAAGATAAATATATCATTGGATATGAATCTAATAATGTTATATATTATGTAGATGGTATGCAAGAAATGGGAGTAAATTTAATGATTGAGCAATCATGCAATATATTAGTAAAAGACTTAGAACAATTACTTAATAAAATAATGGAGTTAAAAAATGAAGAAAAAATCTAATTTTGATATTTTAATGATAATGTTTGGCTTTACTTTCTTTTCTGGAAGTATGCTTATTGGTCAGACTTTATCAAATGGGTTAAATTTAATAGATTTTATTTTATGTATATTTATTGGCGGAATAATATTAGGAATTTTCGGTGGAACACTTGGCTTTATTTCTTCTAAAACAAATGATGATATGAAAAGTTTATCAATAAAGAGTTTTGGAATTAAAGGCTCATATTTACCATCAATTCTTGTTGGAGTAACTCAAGTTGGATGGTATGGTGTTGGAGTTTCTATGTTTGCAGTGCCTGTTGCAAACATTCTAGCATCCGATAATATATTTATACTTTATTTATTAATAGTAATATTTGGTGTTTTTATGACAATATCTACTTGTATAGGAATTAAATCGATAACTAAAGTTAGTTATATTGCTGTTTTTACGATTTTAATATTTGGTATATTATCTATAATATATGCACTAAATAGTAAATCGATTGATATCTTAAATTCTTTTGGATTAAAAGAGAATATATCTTTTATTGTTGGTTTAGAGATGGTTATAGGTTCGTATATTAGTGGATCAATTACAACACCAAATTTTGCGAAGTATGGTAAAAACCCATTTTTTATTGGTATTATATGTTTTATGGCTTTTCTTCTTGGAAATGGATTGATGATTGTATTTGGGGCAGCGAGTAACATATTAGTTGGAGGAAATGATATATTTGACATTTTTACATATTTTGGATTTAATCTACTTGGTATAATAGTTTTAGGATTAAATATATGGTCATCATGTGACAATGGTCTATATTCAGCGGGATTAGAATTTGAAAATATATTTAAAATTGAACACAAAAAAATCATATTGATATTAGGATTGTTAAGTACTTTATGTTCTTACTACTTATATTCAAACTTTATAAGTTTTTTATCGACTATGAACTATACATTACCACCAGTAGGAGTGGTATTAATAACAAATTATTTATTTAAAGGTAATTATTCGAAAAATAAGATAAATTTATTTAATTGTTTGGCAGTAGCAGCTGGAATAATTTCTTCATTTTTTATAAAATATGGAATTGCACTAGTTAATGGTATTATTATAACTTTTGTTATTTCAAGTTTAGGATATTTTATAAAACAAAACAAATTATTTGTAAATTGTAACTATAATAATTAAATTATGATATAATTGTTTTAAGCAAAGAGATAAAAAGGTGGATATTTATTAGGAGGAGAAAAATATGATAAGTACAAGCAGTCATAATGATTGGCAGTCAGATAAATATAGAACCTATTCTATCTCTGGTAATCGTGGAAAAGATGCTAATTATCAAGGAAAATGTTATCCAGAATTAGCACCAAAATTATCTTTTTGGAAAGTATGGCATAACAATATTGGTAAAATTTCTGAAGAAGAAAATAATAGATATTATGTACAGGAATATTGGAATCAAGTTTTATCAAAACTAGATCCTGAAAAAGTATTTAGTGACCTTGACTATTCTGTTCTACTTTGTTATGAACCTAATACTGAATTTTGTCATAGGCATATTGTTGCAGCATGGTTTGAAATATTGTTAGGTGTAAAAGTCCCTGAACTAAAGGCAAAAGATTATCAAATAGAAGAAACTGATAGACCAGAATATATTAAAGAATATTTAGAAGATGCTATGAGATTAAATAGAAATATGCGAGGATTTAAATCATTGAGAGCATTATATTTATTTGAAAAAGGAGAAAAGTTAGAAGCAAAAGCAGATGAATTAGAAGAAAAAACAGGCAAATGCTATGATGATTATAGACAAGCAGCTTGTTTCTTAAGATGTGATGCTGATATGGCAGAAGATGAATATAGAGAATTACAAAATCAAAAGAAATTAATAAAAACACAAAATAAGTAATTTAATAAGGGCTAGTATAGACTTATTATTGTTGATAAGGAATACTATGCTCTTTTTTAGTATTGGGAGACTGTAAAAATGAAAAAAATAAATATTGAGAAAGAAACAATTATTAAATTATATGAAGAAAATTTAAATGATATTATATGGACACACAAAATTCATGCAACATTTCTTGATGAACTAAATAAGAATTATAAGATATATACTATAATTAAAGAATCAATTATAGGACTATCAGGATTTGTATCAATTGTATTTTTATACTACGAAAAATATACAGGTGCAATAATTACAAACGCTATTTCAACACTTTCCATTATATTGGAAAATATTTTTAAATTTAATAATTATGAACAAAAAATTAAAAATACTCAATCTAATGTTAATGATTTATGGTATATGAAGAAAGAACTTACTAATTTTAAAGAATATTTAAAGAACGATATAGTTAGTTGGAAAGAAGCAAAAAATAAGCTCGAAGAAAATCTTATCCAAAGGAAAGAAATATATTCAAAATTAGAACCTGTTTCTGAAAAAATAATAAATAAAGCTTCAAGTAAATTACATGGCAGAAAAGATGAAGAAGTAAATAAAGAATTTTTTGAAGAAAGCGAATGATACAAGTGGAAGATAATTTTAATGAGTTTATAAGCAATTTGCAAATTGATAATCTTGATGACATAAATACTTCTTTAGAAGGAATAGCAAAAAAATCAAATCAGAAGTATTATGATAATTCTACAACAGATAATTATCTAATAGTGGGTTCTATGGGGAGAAATACATCTATTAAAGGAGAAAGTGATATAGATGTGATTTATGAACTTCCAAATGAGGTATTTGAAAGATTTGATGATTACGAAAGTAATGGACAATCTCAACTTTTAAATGAAATAAGAGATACTTTAAAAGAAAAATATCCATCAACAGATATTAAAGGAGATGGACAAGTTGTTGTTATATCATTTACAAAATATAAAATAGAATTAGTTCCAGGTTTTAAGCAAGATGATAATTCTTATAAATATCCAGATACTCATGATGGTGGTAGTTGGAAAATAACTAAACCTATACCCGAAATAGAAGAAGCAAATAATATGACAAGTAATACATCTACATATCGCGACATATGCCAGATGATAAGAGAATGGAAAGCAAATAATGGCGTAACCATTTGTGGATTATTGATAGATACCTTAATTAAAGATTTTTTAGATAATAATCCTGAATATAAATGGAAATCAAAAAGCGATTATTATGAACTTTTAAAAAGTGTATTTAAATACCTAAGCGATCAAGATGAAAATAGAAAACAATGGAATGCTATGGGAAGTAACCAAATAATAGAAAATAAGAATTTTAATTTCATAAAGAAAAGCAAGAAAGCTTATAATAAGCTTTCAAATAGTACGGATGAATCATCTACATTAAGAGAATTGTTTGGGAGTAGATTCCCTATTAGTGAGCAATCTGCAAATGAATATGGGCATTCAAATGAAGAACAATTCATTGAAGAAAATTTTCCAGTTTATATTATGTACTCATTAAAAATAGATTGTGAAATAACTCAAAATGGGTTTAGAACAGGATTATTAAGTGAATTTATAAAGAAAAAATTTATGATTAAACAAAACCGCAAATTGAAATTTATGATAGTTGAAAATAATATTCCTAAACCATATGATATTTATTGGAAAATTAGAAATGTTGGATATGAAGCGATTCGTAGAAATTGTATTAGAGGCCAAATAAAAAAAGGAATAGACTATTTAAATGAATCTACAAACTTTTATGGTCCACATTATGTTGAATGTTATATTATAAAAGATGGAATATGTGTTGCAAGAGATAAAATATCAGTTAGTATAGATTATGATTAGAAATTTATTCAAAAGTATTACATTTTATCGATAAATAGTGTATATTATTTATTGAGATATGCCTAGGAAACTTTGGCTCTTTGTCAAATAGTGTTGGTGAACAATAAATTTGATAAATGAATTGATATTAT
>CAVKUP010000016.1:6281-23888 GCA_963659735.1 bacterium | reverse complement strand
CATGGGATAATTTCCAATTTATAACAAACTACTAAAAATTTCAATTTTATTATTGACTTTTAATAGTTAGTCACCTCTATTTAATGATATGTTTTGTTCTTAAAAAAATTATTTATTTTTTTAATACATTGATATCCGAAATAGAAAAATAATATCCCTGTAATTATATGGTTTCTATTAAAATGTATTGATTTTATCATCGTCATTAGCGACACTATTGATAAACCTAAAATTGAACTATATGCTTTAGATTTATGCTTTTCAAATAGATAATTAATTATTTTAGAACTAATGAAAATGGTTATTACAAATCCCAATATAAATAGTATTATCTCATAATTAATATTCATCAAAAATATTTCATTAAACACTTCTAACAAATTTGTATATAAATTAAGTGACATAAATATTGCAGTTCCACTCACACCTGGGATAATAGTAGTTAAAGCTTCTATAATACCCATTAATAAATATGTTGAATCATTTTTACTTATATTAAAATTATGAATATTCATTAAATAAAATGAAAATAATAATGTCATTAAAAATATTATAATATTTGTTTTATTATATTTAATTTCCTTTGTTATATCAGGCAGTTCTCCCATTATAAGTCCTGAAAATAAAGAAATTGTTGGTAGTGGGTAATATAATAAAAACCATTTTATAACATTTGATAATAAAAATATACTAAGTCCAATTCCTAAACCTAGTGGGGTTATATATTTTATATTTTTAACATTAAATGGATGAGATATTATATTAATTATTTTCTCATATACACCTAGCGTAATAGCAATTACTGCCCCAGAAACCCCTGGTATTATTTTAGCACTTCCAATAATAAAACCTTTAATAATTAATAACAAATAATTCATATTTAAATATATTATTTAAAATAAAAAATATGATTTCACAATAAATTCATTGTATTGTGTTGATTGGAAAACTTAAAATATGTTATTATATAAAGGGAAAAGAGGTATATTATGAATGAGAATAAAAGAATGTTAGTATTTTTTCTTTCAGTAGCTTTGGCAGTAGCTTTAATTTTAGTAATTGCATTTTGGCCTGAAGCTGATAAATCATTTACTTGTGGAGTTAAAGGAGATAAAAATTATAGTAAATTAGGTAGTGTTAATTACAAACAATATCAATGTTTATATAAACAAAAAAGTAAAGTGGCCTTAGTAGTTTCTGATGGATTAAACAATTCTGAAAAGAAAGCTTTAAATAAAGCTGCAACTAAATCAAATAAAGCAATTTATTATTTAAGTGATGAAATATCTAATACTGATTTAAAAACTATTAAAAAGAATTTAAAAACTGATAAAGTAAGTTATAAAAATTCTAGTCTAGTTATTTTAGAAAATAAAAAAGTTACTTATGGTCTAGAAGGCGATTTAGATGATAGTAATAAAGTTTATGATAAATTAAAAGAAGCTGGGTTTGCTAAATTTGCTTGTAATGCTACTAGTGATAGCGAATATAGCAACCTTTCTAAATTAACTTATGAACAATATCAATGTTTAGCTGAAAGTGATGAGGTATTTACTCTTATAGTAACTCAATCTACATGTAGTTATTGTAAACAATTTAAACCTATTATTGACGAATATGCTGGGGATAATAATATTCCAGTATATTACCTAGATATTGATACTTTAAGTAATGATGATTCTCAAAGCTTTATGTCTTCATTAAGTTACTTTAATGATAACTCTGATTGGGGTACTCCACTAACACTCGCTATTAAAGACAAAAAAGTTGTTGCCGAACTTAGTGGTTATACAGATGATACTAGCAAATTAGATGAATTCTTCAAAACAGCTGGTTTAAAATAGCTTAAATGATTACATTTAAGCTTTTTATATGATAAAATATTTATGGTGATAAGTATGAGAAAAATAATATTAATAGATGGTAATAATTTAATGTTTAGAAGTTATTATGCAACAGCTTATAATGGTAATTTCATGAATAATAGTAAAGGCTTTCCAACCAACGCTTTATTTGGATTTACCAACATGATAAATAAAATAATAAACGAAGAAAATCCAGAATATGTTATTGTCGCATTTGATAAGGGAAAAACATTTAGACATGAAGAATATGAAGAATATAAAGATGGAAGAGTAGAAACACCAAACGAGTTAAAAAAACAATTTCCGATTGCTAAAAAGTTACTAACCGCAATGGGAATAAAATATTATGAAATAGATAATTATGAAGCAGATGATATTATTGGTACATTCGCTAAATACTGCGATGATGAAGAAGATTTTATCGGCACAATCGTAAGTAGTGATAAAGACTTATTACAATTAATTTCAAATGATGTTGATATTAAATTATTAAAACAACATGATTACATTAGATATAATGTTGATACATTCAAACAAACATATGGCATTGATCCTATTAATATAATTGATTTAAAAGCCTTAATGGGCGATGCTTCTGACAATATTCCAGGTGTCAAGGGAATAGGCGAAAAAACTGCCTTAAAACTTCTACACGAATATAAAACATTAGACGGTATATATGAAAATATAGATAGTATTAAAGGAAAATTAAAAGAAAAATTACTAACTGATAAAGATAATGCATATAAATCATATCATTTAGCTACTATAGTTAAAAATGTTCCTATGGAAATTAGTATTGATGATACAAAATATTTGAAAGAAGATTTAGAAAAATTAAACCCTATTTATGAAGAATTAGAATTTTATTCATTTTTAAAAAAACAAAAGAAAAATGTTTTAGAAAAACCATTAGAAGTTAAAATCATTAATGATATATCTGAAATTAATATTGAAGGTGATATTGCTTGTTATCTTGAAACACTAGGACATAATTATCATAATGCAAAAGTAATAGGTATGGGTGTTTATAACGAAAATGTATCTTATTATATTCCAATAAACGTTTTAAAACAAAATCCCAAATTTTTACAAGAAAACAATAAATACACATATGATTTAAAAAAATTAATTGTTTCTTTAAAATATCAAAACATTAAAATAGATAACATTTGTTTCGATGCAATGATAGCAGGAGCTTTGCTTGATTATAATATGAAAGAAGACATTGCTTATCTAGCAGGCCAGTTAGATTATAAATTAAATTTTTATGAAGAAGTATATGGAAAACCTGGCCATTTAAAATTACCTGATGAAAATATTATTGCCCTAAACTGTGTTAAAAAAGCTAAATTTATTTATGAAACAAAAGAAAAATTAACTGAAAAAATAAAAAATGAAAATATTGAATATTTATATAATAATATTGAATTTCCACTCGCATTTGTTTTAGCTGATATGGAATATGCTGGTGTAAAAGTAGATGATAATGTTTTAAAAAATATGGGCGAAGACATTAAAATAAAATTAGAACTTTTAACCAAAGATATTTATAATTATGCAGGATGTGAATTTAATATATCTTCACCTAAACAATTAAGTGAAATTTTATTCGAAAAATTAAACTTACCTCATAAAAAAAAGACTACAGGTGGCTATTCAACCGCAATTGATGTTTTAAATAAACTTAAAAGCGCACATCCAATAATACCTTTAATAATTGAATATAGAAAACTTTCTAAAATATATGGAACTTACGTTGAAGGATTAATAGGATGTATAAAAGATAATAAAATCCATACAATATATACTCAAAATTTAACTAGAACAGGTAGACTTTCATCAATTGAACCTAATTTACAAAATATACCAGTAAGAGATGACTATGGTAGAAAAATAAGAAAAGCATTTATACCTGATTATGATTACATATTAAGTGCTGATTATTCTCAAATTGAATTAAGAATACTTGCTCATATTGCAAACGTTCCTGCATTAAAAGAAGCCTTTTCAAACAAAATAGATATCCATTCAAAAACCGCTAGTGATATATTTAACGTTCCACTAGACCTTGTTACAAGTCAAATGCGAAGAGTTGCTAAAGCAGTTAACTTTGGAATTATTTATGGAATAAGTGGTTTCGGATTAGGCGAAAATATTGGTATAAGACCTAAAGAAGCACAAAAGTTTATTGACACATATTTAGAAACATATCCAGGCATCAAAGAATATATGGATAATACCATTAATAAAGCTAAAGAAAATGGTTACGTAAAAACAATGTTTGAAAGAAAAAGGAATATTCCAGAACTAAAAAATACAGTTTATACAATTAGACAATCAGGTGAAAGAATAGCTTTAAATACACCAATTCAAGGTACAGCTGCCGATATAATCAAACTAGCCATGGTTAAAGTAGCATATGCTATTAAAAAAAACAAATTAAAAAGCAAAATGATAATCCAAGTTCATGATGAATTAATATTTGATGTACCTAAAGAAGAACTTGAAAAAATGAAAGAAATAGTTGAAAATGTCATGAATAATGTTTATGAACTTACAGTCCCACTTTCTGTAGATATAAATTATGGTATCAACTGGTCGGAGGCTAAATAATGAATAAAAAAATAGTGAATTTATTAATTTCTTTCTTTACCTTATTAATAATAGCTTGTTTTTATTATCAAGATGATATTAAACAAGTAACTAAAGAAACTTCCTATAGTGTATCAGATATTCCAGAATATACTGACAAGACATCAATAGTTTTAAACAATAATAAACCTGAATTTTCCGATGAAGACTATAATAAAGATACCTTTGAAAATTATAGTGATTTAGATTATTTATCTAGAGCAGGTGTCGCTTACGCAAAAGTTGGTGTAGAAACAATGCCAACAGAAAAAAGAGGTTCAATCGGCATGATTAAACCCTCTGGGTGGCACACAATAAAGTATGACATAGTAGATGGAAAATATTTGTATAATCGCTGTCATTTAATAGGTTATCAATTAACAGGAGAAAATGCTAACGAAAAAAATTTAATAACTTGTACTAGATATATGAATGCTACAACCATGCTTGAATATGAAAATAAAGTTGCTAACTACGTAAAAGAAACTAATAACCACGTTTTATATCGTGTTACACCAATTTATAAAAATGAAAACTTATTAGCAAGCGGTGTTCAAATAGAAGCAAGTTCTGTAGAAGATAAATGTAAGGATATTTGCTTTAATGTGTATTTATATAACGTACAAGAAGGTATAACAATTGATTATACAAATGGTGATAGTCATCTAGATAAATAATCAAAATATTCCCAGATAACATAAATTATAAATTTTATTTGTTCTATCATAAGCCCCCTTTCTAATATCCTCATATATTAACATACGATTTAAAAATTAAAAATCCTTTTAAAATAATAAAAAACTGATATTTTCATCAGTTTTTTGGTATAAGTTTCTCTTTTCCACCCATATAAGGTCTTAAAGCTTCTGGTATATTAACACTTCCATCTACATTTACATTATTCTCCAAGAATGCAATTAAACCTCTAGGTGAAGCTAAAACAGTATTATTTAATGTTGTTAAATATTCATTACCATTATCTGTTTTCATACGTATTTTTAATCTTCTAGCTTGAGCATCTCCTAAAATAGAACAGCTACCTACTTCAAAATATTTATTTTGTCTAGGACTAAATGCTTCAACATCACATGATTTAACCTTTAAATCAGCTAAATCACCACTACAACATTCTAATGTTCTAACAGGTATATTTAAGCTTCTAAAGAACTCAACAGTATAACTCCACATCTTGTTATACCAATCCATCCCTTCTTCAGCTTTACATAATACAACCATCTCTTCCTTTTCAAATTGATGAACCCTATATAAACCTCTTTCCTCTATTCCATGAGCTCCTACTTCTTTTCTAAAACAAGGAGAGTACGAAGTTAGTTTTATAGGAAGTTCATCCTCATTTATAATTTGATTTTTAAATTTTCCAATCATTGAATGTTCACTAGTTCCAATTAAATATAAATCTTCTCCTTCAATTTTATACATCATTGCATCCATTTCTTCAAAACTCATAACACCATTAACAACATCACTTCTAATCATAAAAGGAGGAACAGCATAAGTAAATCCCTTATCAATCATAAAATCACGAGCATATGAAAGCATAGCTGAATGTAATCTAGCAACATCTCCCATTAAATAATAAAATCCATTACCACTTGTTCTACCCGCACTATCTTTATCAAGTCCGTTTAATCTCGCACATATATCTGCGTGATGTGGTATTTCAAAATCAGGAATAAAAGGTTCACCAAATTTTTCAATTTCTACATTTTTACTATCATCTTCTCCAATTGGTACAGATGAGTCAATAATATTTGGTATAACCAGCATATCTTGATTTATTTTTTTTCTTAACTCTTCTTCCTCATTTTCTAACGCAACAATCTCTTTACTGTATTTAGTAATTTCTTGTTTTATATTTTCAGCCTCTTCCTTTTTCCCTTCACGTAAAAGATTACCTATTAATGAACTTTTTTCATTCTTTAAAGCTCTTAATTCATCACCTTTTAATTTTGCTTCTCTACATTTAATATCATTTTCATAAATTTCATCAACTAAAGGTAATTTCTTTTCTTGAAATTTTTTTCTAATGTTTTCTTTAACTAGTTCTTTGTTTTCACGAATTAATTTAATATCTATCATATTTATTTCCTTTCTAAACGCTTTTTAATAAAAAAAGACTAATGAAGTAGGGGCATAGTTATGCGGTGCCACCCTAACAATAGTCTTAATTATAGATAACGGTTTTACCCGGGAGTAATTAGCTCCGCTCAAAAGTAGATTTCATATTATTTTATTATTAGTTTACATCGGCCACTAACTTTCTTTAAATAAAATTAATATTACTTATCTTTATCAGCGCTTTTCTTAAATATTATAACCATAAATTAGTCATTAAGTCAATTATTAACCCATTTTACACTATCAATTTAAAATTTCCCTTTTCATTTCATAAGTATTTGTAGTAAAATTATTCATGTAAACACCTCCGATTATTTTTGCTTAATAATAATTTTATTTACCAATTAAATTATATCAAATATCAGATGTGTTTACCTTATTTTTAAAGAAAAAATCAGAAAAGGTTTCAACAATTTCTGTCTTTTTTATTATGCTTAAAATTTTACGTTAACTCAAAATAAATTAATGAATGAAGTTATAAACAATTTACTTGCTTATAACATTTAAATATATTATAATTGTCTTGGAGAGTGATATGATGATAGAAACAGAAAATAAAATGAAAAAAGCAATAGAAAATATGGAAAAACGTTTTACAAACGTAAGAGCAGGTAGAGCTAATCCAGCTATTTTAGATGGTGTTACTGTAAATTATTATGGAACCGAAACGCCTTTAAAATCTTTAGCAACCATTTCAATCCCAGAAGCAAGACAATTAATGATTAAACCATTTGATCGTTCATGTCTACCTAATATTGAAAAAGGAATATACGAAGCTAATATTGGACTTACTCCAAATAATAATGGTGAGTGCATTATCTTAAATATTCCAGCACTTACTGAAGAAACTAGAAAAGAATATGTAAAACAAGTTAAACAAATCGCTGAAGAAGGTAAAATTAATTTAAGAAATATAAGGCAAGATGCGAATAATGAAATTAAGAAAAATACTGATTTAACTGAAGATGAAAAAGAAAATCAAGAAGACGAAGTTCAAAATCTAATTAATAAATATAACAAAATTATTGATGAAAAAGAAAAAGAAAAGGAAAAAGAACTACTTACCGTTTAGGAGAAGTTATGTTTAAAAAAAGGCTTAATGATAAACTCGATCTAGCAAAGATAAATGAAGTATCAGATTTAGCTTCAAAAGTTTTAACAGTTTTATATTTTTTACTTATAACAGTTGCTGTATATGTAGTTATAAGGGTATTTAAAGAAACAAAAATATTTGACTTTATTTGTAAAATATTACAAATTTGTTTGCCTTTATTTATAGGTATTTTAATAGCATGGTTGTTTGACCCTTTTATAAAATGGCTTGAAAAAAAGAAAGTTAAAAGAATATTAGGCGCTTTAATTACATATTTAATAATTTTTATAGTAATATTTTTAGTTCTTGTAACATTAATTCCACTTTTAATTAATCAAATAAAAGAACTTATCCACATTATTCCTACTGTAATTGATACAGTAAAACAGTGGGTTAATGGTATATTTAATAATTTAGATAGCAATAGTGTTATAAACACAAGTAAAATGAAAGCTGAAATATTTGCATCTGTTGAAAGTTTTGCAACTAATGTAACAACAACTATGCCTAAAAATTTAATAGGTTTTATTTCTAGCTTATTCTCAGGTTTAGGTACGTTTGTTTTAGGTTTAATCATTGGATTTTTCTTAATTGTTAATTTTGATAATAGTTCTAATTTATTTAATTTTGTTCCAGAAAGATATAGAGAAACTACAATAAGTTTATTTGATGAAATCAACTCATCTTTAAGATGTTATGTAAAAGGTGCTGTTATGGATTGCACACTTATATTTGTATTATCTTCTATAGGTCTTTGGGCAGTTGGACTTAAAGCTCCAGCACTATTTGGATTATTTTGTGGACTTACAAATATTATTCCGTATGCAGGACCTTATATAGGAGGAGCCCCAGCTGTTATTGTAGGACTCACTCAAAGCCCAACAATTGGCATATTATCTTTAATAGTAATAGCTGTTATACAGTTTTTAGAAGGTAATTTCTTACAACCAATTATTATGTCAAAAACAACTAAATTGCACCCAGTAACAATCATCTTAGGACTATTAATCTTTGGATATTTCTTTGGTATAATTGGTATGCTTATATCAACACCATTAATAGCTGTTTTTAAAACAATATTTAATTTTTACAATGAAAAATACGAATTAATTAATCAGGCCACTTAATTGTGGCTTTTTAAGGAGGAAGCATGATTATATATGTAATTTCCGGTAAAGCAAGACATGGAAAAGATACTACCGCACTTTATATAAAAAAAGCATATAAAAATAAAAAAGTAATAAATTTATCTTATGGTAGTTATATTAAAATGTATGCAAGAAATATAAGCAATTGGAACGGATGCGAAGAAACCAAACCAAGGGAACTTTTACAAAAATTAGGAACTGACATCATAAGAAAAAATATAGATGATAATTTTTTTATAAAAAGAATATGTGATGATATAAAAGTATATAGTTATTTTTATGATGTTATTACAATTTCTGATGCTAGATTTATAAATGAAATTGAAACAATAAAAAAAAGCTTTCAAAACGTCATAAGTATAAATGTAATTAGAGATAATTATTTAACAAATTTAAAGGAAAATGAACAAAAACATTTGACTGAAACAGCTTTAGACGGTTATAATAATTACGATTATGTGATTCATAATGATAAAGATTTAAAATCCTTAGAAAAAAAGGTTTTGGATATAGTAAAGAAGGTAGAACATGAATATTAAAGATGAATATATAAAATTTTTTGAAAAAAATGGACATAAACAAATTCCAAGCGCACCAATAGTTCCAGAAAATGATCCGACTGTTTTATTCAACACAGCTGGTATGCAACCACTTGTACCTTATTTAATGGGACAAAAACATCCATATGGTAAAAGGTTATGCGATTATCAAAAATGTGTTAGATTAACAGATTTAGAAGAAATTGGAGATAAAACACATCATACATTTTTTGAAATGCTAGGCAACTGGAGTTTAGGAGATTATTTTAAAAATGAAGCAATAGGATATAGTTTTGAATTTTTAACTAATGTTTTAAATATTTCTATAAATAGACTTGCAGTTACTGTATTTGAAGGAGATAGTCAAATTCCACGTGATGAAGTAGCAGCCCAAAGATGGAAAGAGTTAGGTATAAGTGAAGATAGAATTGCTTATTTAGGAAAAGATGATAATTTTTGGATTGCTGGTGAATCTGGACCATGTGGTGGTGATACCGAAATATTCTATTGGCGTAGTAATGATGAAATTCCTGAAAAATTTGATCCAGAAGATGAAAGATGGGTTGAAATTTGGAATAATGTATTCATGGAATTTTATAAAGATGAAAAAGGAAACATCACAGAATTAAAACAAAAGAATGTTGATACGGGTATGGGACTTGAAAGAATAGTTGCTGTTTTAGAAAATACCGATGATAATTATAAAACATCTATTTGGTCTGATGTAATAGAATTGATAGAAAATATAACTTCATTAAAATATGAAGAAAATAAAAAAGAAATGAGAATAATAGCAGACCATATAAGAACAGCCGTATTTATTGCAGCCGATCCTGCAGGAATAAAACCAAGTAATACAGATCAAGGATACATACTTAGAAGATTAATAAGAAGAGCAATTAGACAAATAAGAAAATTAAACGTTGATATCAATAGTGATTGGGATCAACAAATAGCCAAATTAATTATTTCTAAATATGAAAATTATTATAGTGAACTTTCTTTAAACAAAGAAACAGTTTTAGATGTGCTTTCTAAAGAAAAACAAAAATTCACAAGAACATTAGAAAAAGGTTTAAGAGAATTTGATAAATTAGTAGATAACAATAGTAAAATTATTAATAAAGATATAGCTTTTAAATTATATGATACTTATGGTTTTCCTATTGAACTTACAAAAGAAGAAGCAAATGATAGAAATATGGAAGTTGACATAGAAGGATTTAATGATAAATTCAAAGAACATCAAGAAAAATCAAAAGCAGCTTCTAAAGGAAAATTTAAAGGTGGACTTGCTGGTAATAGTGAAATTGAAACAAAATATCATACTGCAACACATTTACTAAACGCCGCATTAAAAAAAGTAATAGGACCATCTGTTCATCAATTAGGTAGTAATATTACTGAAGAAAGATTAAGATTTGATTTTCCTTGTGATCATAAAATGACAGAAGAAGAAAAAAAACAAACAGAAGATTTAGTTAACGAATGGATAAATCAAGGATTAGAAGTTACAAAAGAAGAAATGTCAAAAGATGAAGCTATTAAATCAGGAGCTGAATGTACATTTATTGAAAGATATCCTGATATAGTTACAGTCTATAAAATAGGAGATGTATCAAAAGAATTATGTGGTGGACCACACGTTAAAAACACATCAGTATTAGGTCATTTCAAAATAAAAAAAGAAGAAGCATCTAGTGCGGGAGTTAGAAGAATAAAAGCTATTTTGAACTAGCATTTATAAGTCATTGACAAATGACTTTTTTTTTGAGAAAATGATATTGTTTAAGGAGGTAATGATAGGTGCTTCAAGAAAGGTTGTTACTTACCCCAAAAGATATTTTGGAAAAAGAGTTTAAAATTGATACAAGAGGTTATAGACCACAAGAAGTTGATAAGTTTTTAGATGACGTTATAAGTGATTATAATGAAATGATTTCTATGATTAGACAACTTGAGAGAGAAAAAAAAGATATAATTGATGAAAATATTAGATTAAAACAAGAAGTGCGTAATGCACGGACTAAGCTTGATGTATTAAGAGATACAGCACCTAATGAAGTCTCTAATGCCGATTTACTTCGCCGTCTTTCTAGTTTAGAAAAAATAGTATACGGAGATAAATAATATTTTGACAAACGCTATATTCTTTGTAATATAGAGGAAAGTCCATGCTTGCACAGTCTGTGATGACTGTAGTGTTTGTGCATAGGGAAAAAATAACCTATGGTAGTTTTATAACTAACGGCGAGGCTTAATCTAAGTCTTTAAGATATGATGATGCCTTGTAAAGTGCCGCAGTGACGATGTTTTTGGAAACAAAAAAGTGAAACGTGGTAAACCCCACAAGCAAGAAACCCAAATTTTGGTAGGGGAGCCTAATAAGTAAGAATAAGAATTACTTATGGGATTGCTATGCAATAGATAAATGTTTGTCACCTAGTAATAGGAACAGAACATGGCTTATAAAATATTATTTTAATGAGGTTATAATGAAAGAAATTGGCGAGAAATTAAAATATGCTCGTGAAGAAATTGGCGTTTCGATAGAAGAAGTTGCAGAAGACCTGAAACTTCGTCCATCACAAATAGAAAACATAGAATCTGGAAATTCCTCAGCATTTAAAGATGTTTTTTATTTGAAATATTTTATTAGAGATTATGCTAAATATCTTGGACTTGATAAGGAAGATTTAGTTGATGAATTTAATGAGTATTTATTTGATTATACTTCAAGACTTTCTTTAGAGGATATAAAAGAAGCTAAAAAAGAAAAAAAAGAAAATAAAAAAATTAAATCACCTTATACAATTGAAAGAAGAAGTAGGACATCAATTATTATGTTAGGTGTATATATTATCATTATAGTGTTAATATTTTTAATTATATATTGCATAATTAATTTAAATCATGACGATAATGATGATTTTACTGAAGGAACAATTATTACAGAAAGTAGGTAGTTATATGAATTTACCAAACAAATTAACAATGACAAGAATTGTAATGACTTTTTTAATTATCTTAATTTTATTATTTCCATTTTCTGCAATGGGTATTAATGTAATGCAACTTTTTATTAATGAATCTATTAGAGTTGATATTCGTTATCCGATTGCCGGTGTGCTTTTTATCATCGCATCTTTAACTGATTTCGTAGATGGATTTATTGCTAGAAAATATAATTTAGTTACCGACTTTGGTAAGATGATGGATGCAATTGCTGATAAAATTTTAGTTAATTCACTTTTAATTATTTTATGTGCTCAAGGATTTATTCATCCTATTATTCCAGTAGTTATTATTGTAAGGGATACAATTGTTGATTCAATTAAAATGGTTGCAGGATCTAAAGGTAATGTTGTTGCCGCTATTAAAACTGGCAAATTTAAAACAGCTTCTTTAATGATAGGTATTGTTTTAACATTATTTTATAATCTACCATTTGAACTATGGAATTTACATATTTCAGATTTCTTATTAATTGTAGCTTGCGTACTTTCAATTATTTCTGGAATTCAATATTTTAATATGAATAAGAAATATATATTCGAACAAGGAATTTAATATTTCTTTTTTTTAAAAAATATTTGAACAAATGTTCGCAAAAGTGTTGACAAAGAATTTTAATTATTATACAATGTGATTGTAGGAGTTAAGGAGGAAAATGAATGGCAAAAACAGCCGAAGAAAATAATAATTTAAAACAAGTTTTAGCCGATATTGAAAAACAGTTCGGTAAGGGTTCAGTTATGAGATTAGGTGATAATGACCATCGTGAAATTGATGTTATTTCTAGTGGTAGTATTGCTTTAGATGTTGCTTTAGGTATTGGAGGTTATCCAAAAGGAAGAATTA
Organism: bacterium; assembly: GCA_963659735.1. Taxonomy (GTDB): domain Bacteria; phylum Bacillota_I; class Bacilli_A; order RF39; family UBA660; genus Coprosoma. The sequence goes on along the minus strand of CAVKUP010000016.1, from coordinate 10,609 downwards.
TAGAAATTTTTGGTCCTGAATCTAGTGGTAAAACAACTTTCGCCCTTCATGCAATTGCTGAAGCACAAAAAGCTGGTGGAAAAGCAGCATTCATTGATGCAGAAAATTCATTAGATCCACAATATGCTTCTAGACTTGGGGTTGATATTAATGAACTTTTACTTTCACAACCAGATAATGGTGAACAAGCATTAGAAATTACTGAGGCATTAGTTAGAAGCGGTGCAATTAGTATTATTGTAATTGATTCAGTAGCTGCTTTAGTTCCAAAAGCTGAAATTGAAGGTGAAATGGGAGATGCACAAGTTGGACTGCAAGCACGTTTGATGAGTAAAGCCTTAAGAAAATTAGCTGGTGTTATTAATAAAACAAATACAATTGCTATATTTATTAATCAATTAAGAGAAAAGGTTGGTATTTCTTACGGAAATCCTGAAGTTACTCCTGGAGGAAGAGCTTTAAAATTTTATTCTTCTATTAGACTTGATATAAGAAGAAGCGAGCAGATTAAATTGGGTACTGATATTGTTGGTAATAAAGTAAAAGTTAAGGTTGTTAAAAATAAAATGGCTCCACCTTTTAAATCATGTGAAGTTGATATTATGTATGGCACTGGTATTTCTCATGAGGGTGAACTTATCGATTTAGGTTCTCAAGCAGATATTATTCAAAAATCTGGAGCTTGGTATGCATATAATGGTGAAAAAATTGGACAAGGTAAAGAAAATGTTAAAGATTATTTAAAAGCTCATCCAGATGTAGAACAAGAAGTTAATAAAAAAGTTCGTGAACATTACAATATGAAATAATTTAATATAATGCGGATAAATTGTTAATATAAAATCTGTTTCTTGGCTATAAGAAGCAGGTTTTTATATATGCAAATAGTTGTTTCATTTAAAAAAATATACTATCATTGTTTTTAAAAGTTTAATGATTAATGTTTAACTTCTTTTGTAAATTTAAACAAATAAAATCAATAAAACTTACTTTTAGGTAACTATGTTACAAAAAAGTGCGTACTTCCTAAATATAAAATCTATTGCTATAATGCTTATAGATTAAAAATGAAAAAAGAAAGAGTAGATTTATCTAAAGGATTTTTTAAAATATTTATAAGTAAAGGATGATTTATAAATGATAATAAATACAGGAATGAGAACAGATATACCCGCATTTTATGCAAAGTGGTTATTGAATAGAATAAAAGATGGTTATGTATATGTTAGAAATCCATATTACAGAAACCAGGTGACTAAATATAGTTTAAATCCAAAAGTTGTTGATTGTTTAGCTTTTTGTACTAAAAATCCTCATCCTTTAATTTCTCATTTATCAGAACTAGATAAATATAAACAATTTTGGTTTGTTACAATTACTCCTTATGGAAAAGATGTTGAGACAAATGTTCCAAACAAAAGACAAGTAATTAATGATTTTAAAAAATTATCAGAACATTTTGGAAAAAGTTCTGTTGCCCTTCGTTATGATCCGATATTTATAAATGAGAAATTTGATGTAAATATGCATATTAAATGTTTTGATAAATTATTAAGTGAACTAAAAGGGTATACCGAAGATTGCACGATTAGTTTTTTAGATATGTATGAAAAAGTAAAAAGAAATGCCCCTAATTTAAGGCCTCCAACTATAGCTGAGCAGATAGAAATTGCAAAAGCATTTTCAAAAATAGGAAAGCAAAATAATATTATAATACATGCTTGCTGTGAAAAAGAATATTTGCAAGATTATGGTTTAGATATAACAGGTTGTATGAGCCGGCAAATTATTGAAAAAGCAATTAAAAATAAACTAAATGCACCAAAAAATAGTAAGAGAATACAATGTAATTGTCTAATGGGAAATGATATAGGTGCATATAATTCATGTATGCACTTATGTAAATATTGTTATGCAAATGCGAATCAAGAATTAGTAAAAGAAAACATAAAAAGGCATAATCCTAATTCTCCGTTTTTAATTGGAGAATTAGAACCAAATGATAAAATAACAGTGGCTAATCAAAAAAGTTGGTTAAATAAAGATAATCAAATTAGTTTTTTTGATTAAAAAAATGGGTTTATATACCCATAATACCTTATTTGTTAATTAAAAAGTTTTACTTGACCTTTTACATAGAAAAAAAGCTAACATTTATGTTAGCAATTTATTACTTAAACTCGAAAAGTTCGAGTTTCCTATCAATCTGGTGCTCGCGGTGGGAATCGAACCCACATGGCCAAAAGCCACACGATTTTGAGTCGTGCGCGTCTACCAATTCCGCCACACAAGCAACAAAAATATTATAACATATTTTATGTTAAATGCAAAACATTTATTTTTCTGTGTATTTTGATGTGAATAATTCTTGATTAATATTTTCTTCTTTTTCTTCTATAATGGGAAGTTCATCTACTGATTTTATTCCAAGGTAATCTAAAAATTGATCTGTAATTCCATATAATATTGGTCTGCCAGGTAATTCAGATTTTCCTTTTTCTTCAATTAAATTTTTAATTACAAGTTTACGAATAATATAGGCTGAAGAGACACCTCTTATTTCATCAACAGCTAATCTTGTAATAGGCTCATTATAAGCAATAATTGCTAATGTTTCTAATGCTGCTGGCGTTAAGTTATCATTTATTTCTTCATCAACCAATGATTTGTAATATTCTGCATGCTTCTTTTTAGTAATTAATTTATAGTTATTTCCATATTTTTCTAATTGTAATCCTCGGTTTTCATTTTCTAATTCTTTTTTATATTCATCAATTAAAATATTTAAATCTTCTTCTTTAATTTTTAATGTTTTTTGTAATTTTTCAAAAGATAATCCTTCATCACCAGCTACAAAAAGTAATCCTTCTAAAACAGCTATATTCATATTATAATTCCTCTCTAGCTTCCAGCACGATTGTATCTAAATTGTTATTTTGTTTAATTTTTAATTTCCCTTTTTTGGCTAAATCTAATATTGATAAAAATGTTACAACAACATAATCTTTACTTTTTATTTCGAATAATTCTTCAAAATTAATATTTTTTTTGTTTTTTAATATATTGAGTATTTCTTTGTTTCTTTTATGGATTGAATACTCTTTTCTTGTGACAACGGTATTAAGTGGTTTATTAAAATACTTTTTTTCTTGAAACTTTTTAAAGGCTTCAATTAAATCGTTTAAAGTTATATCTTCATTAATAGATAAATCATTTGTCTTAAATTCATCAAGTTCGCTTGGTAATTTAGAAAATGATTGTTTGCGTTCATACTCCATCCCTTGAAAAGTTTGACTTACTTCTTTATATTTTTTATATTCTATTAATCTATTAATTAATGATTCCCTAGGATCTTCTCCATTTTCATCATTTTCTACCACCTCCTCATGTGGCAGAAGTATTCTAGATTTCATTTCTATTAATTCAGCAGCCATTACTAAATATTCACTATCTATATTTAAATTTAAATTTTCCATACTCTTTATATAATTTAAATACTGTTCAGTAATTTGAGCTATATTAATATCAAATATATCAATGTCGGCTTCCTTTATTAAGTGTAGTAGCAAGTCTAAAGGGCCTTGAAATTTATCAATAGTAAATTTATAGTTCATACTCGTCACCCTAAGGTTAATTATATCAAATTTATATTAAAATATCAGTAAAATTTAATAAATAAAATAATAAACTTTATTATAAAGGAATGATAATTATGCTGATGCGCATTGTTTTTTTTCTGATTGGATTTGGACTTAGTGTCATTGGATTTGTATTTATAATAAGCTACTTAAATTTAATGACAATAGGGTATAATTTTAATCAATATGTTCATTTTATAAGTAGTAGTGGTGAATGTTTGATTGGTCCAATCGGACTTATAATTACTTTTCTTTCAATTTATTTTCCAGGAGGCAAAAATAATGAATTATATTTATGATATATTATTAAATTTTCAAAAAGAGTATTATGAATTTTATGAATGGAATGAAAACGATGAGATTTATCACATGCGTAAAATTCCAATTATTAAAATAAATGATAAACAGTATAATGATATTAAATTTAATAGTGTTAAATTTAATCGAAATTGTTTAAAATACTTTTCAAATAAGGCTGAAAGATTTAAACAAAATAATGTGATAAAAATTAAATTTATAGCCATTTTTACAAATGGTAGGGAAGCTATTGCTTTAAAATTAAATAGTGACGGAGTAATAACACATAGAAGTTCACTTTTAATAGAAGAAGAAGAAGATGTGATTGAAATACTAAAATTTAGTGATGAAATAAATTTAGAATATCAAATCTTAAAAGAAAATATTGAACGA
>CAVKUP010000016.1:0-6271 GCA_963659735.1 bacterium | reverse complement strand
CTTTAAAACTCGTTTTGAATGTGATAATGAAAAACTTATTATTGATGAAATAAATGAAATATATAAAAATAAAGACATCGATAAATTAAGTTATATTTATTTAGAGTGCTTTAATAAACCTGAAACAAATTTAAAAAGAGCATATGATAAGTTAATAAATGAAATTTATAAAACTAATAATAATTTTCATAAAATATATAATATTTTCGTATTAACAAAAAAAGAAAGCAGGTAAATTAACCTGCCACTTTAAAAATAAATGGTAATGCGATAATGAAAAGTGCAATTATTACTCCAACTATAATTATAAATCTCTTAGTTGCTTTTTTATCTTTAATAAGTTCCTCATCATCTTCTCTTTCTTCTTGAATAGTTTGTTCTGCTGCTGCTTGAACAGGCTCAACAGGAGTTGCTGCTTGAACAGGCTCAACAGGAGTAACTGTTTGAACAGGTGTATTTGCTGTTACATTATTTTCTACTTGGTTAGCAAAATCAAAGTTATAACTATTTTCGTTATTATTTTGTTTTACTTCATTATCATTCATATTTATCCCTCCATATTCTAAAACAATTATAGCCAAAATACATTCAAAAGTCAAAAAAAACTAAATAATTATTAATATTTGATATTCTACTTTACACATAATAAAAATACTTTTTGAAAATAATTGACTTGCTTTTTATTAAAAATTATAATTTATTTAGAAAGTAGGTTGATTAAATGGAAGCATGGAAAGATTTTAAAGATGGAAAATGGAAAAATGAAATTAATGTTAGTGATTTTATTAAAACTAACTATACAAAATATGAAGGTAATGAAGATTTCTTAGAAGGCACTACAAAAAAAACAGATAGTGTTTGGAATAAATGTAGTAATCTTTTAAAAGAAGAATTAAAAAAACATGTTTTAGACATTGATACTGATCATATGTCTGGAATAAATTCTTTTGAACCTGGCTATATTAATGACGATGATAACGTTATTGTAGGTTTACAAACTGATAAACCATTAAAAAGAATGGTAAATCCATACGGTGGCATTAGAATGGTTTATAGTGAATTAGATGCTTATGGATATAAATTAAATAATGATGTTGACAAGTATTTTAATGAATTTAGAAAATCACATAACCAAGGTGTATTTGATGCTTATACTGATGATATAAAAAAAGCAAGACATAATGGATTATTAACTGGCCTGCCTGATGCATATGGTAGAGGTAGAATCATTGGTGATTATAGAAGAGTTGCTTTATATGGTATTGATTTTTTAATGAGCGAAAAGAAAAAAGATTGGGACAGTTTAACCGGAGAAATGACTGATGAGTTAATAAGACTTAGAGAAGAAGTTTCAATGCAATATAGAGCTTTAGATGACATAAAAAAAATGGCTTTAAAATATGGTTTTGATATATCTAAACCAGCCATGAATTCTAAAGAAGCTGTTCAATGGACTTATTTTGCTTATTTGGCTGCTGTTAAGGAAAATAATGGTGCGGCCATGAGTTTAGGCAGAGTTGATGCATTTTTCGATATTTATTTTGAAAGAGATTTGAAAAATGGTATTATCACAGAAAAAGAAGTTCAAGAAATTATTGACCAGTTTATTATTAAATTAAGGTTAGTAAGACATTTAAGAACACCTGATTATGATGAACTATTTTCAGGAGATCCTACATGGGTTACTTGTTCAATTGGTGGAATTACTAATGAAGGAGAAAGTATGGTGTGCAAAACATCATATAGAATTATTAATACTTTAACTAACTTAGATACATCACCAGAACCTAACATGACAGTTCTATGGTCTAATAAATTACCCTTAAATTTTAAAAAATATTGTTCAAAAATGAGTATTAAAACTGATGCAATTCAATATGAAAATGATGATGTCATGAGACCAATTTATGGTGATGATTATGCGATTGCGTGCTGTGTTTCCGCAATGAGAGTTGGAAAAGATATGCAATTTTTCGGAGCTAGATGTAATTTAGTAAAAACACTTTTATACGCTATCAATGGTGGCGTAGATGAAATGACAGGTAATCTTGTTATAGACGGAGTTGACAAAATTACTGATGAAATTTTAGATTATGATAAAGTAAAAGATGCATATTTTAAAATGATTGAAAAAGTCGCATATATTTATTCTAATGCTATGAATATTATTCATTATATGCATGATAAATACGCATATGAAGCAGGACAGATGGCACTACATGATACTGATGTTAATAGATTAATGGCTTATGGTGTAGCGGGTCTTTCTGTTGCTTGTGATTCCCTTTCTGCAATTAAATATGCTAAAGTAAAACCTGTAAGAGATGAAAAGGGTATCACAACAGATTTTATAATTGAAGGTGATTTTCCTAAATATGGTAATGATGATGATAGAGTAGATTCAATTGCTGAAGAAATTTTAGAAAAAATGTATAGTGAATTATGTAAACATAAGTGCTATAAAAATGCTCATCCTACATTATCTGTATTAACTATTACTTCTAATGTCGTTTATGGTAGTAAAACTGGTTCTACTCCGGACGGTAGAAAAAAAGGCGAAGCATTCGCTCCAGGAGCTAATCCAATGCATGGAAGAGATTCATCTGGTGCAATAGCATCATTAAATTCAGTAGCTAAGTTAAAATATGCCGAATGCTGTAGAGATGGTATTTCTAATACATTTTCTATTGTTCCTTCTTCACTTGGACATAGTGATGAGGAAAAAATTAATAATTTAGTATCTTTACTTGATGGTTATTTTTCCCAAGGTGCTCATCATTTAAATGTTAATGTTTTAAATAGACAGATGCTTATTGATGCAATGAATAATCCAGAAAAATACCCACTTTTAACTATAAGGGTATCTGGTTATGCAGTTAGATTTAATAGATTAACTAGAAAACAACAAGAAGAAGTAATTTCAAGGACTTTCCATGAAAAAATGTAATGGTTTTATTGATAGTATAGAAACTATGGGACTTGTTGATGGTCCAGGTATTAGAACCGTTATATTTTTATCAGGCTGCAAATTAAGATGTTTATATTGTCATAATCCTGAAATGTGGACAATGAATGGCAAAGAATATCAACCAGAAGATATTTTAAAAAAAGTTTTACGTAGTAAACCTTATTTCGGTAATAATGGTGGTGTTACTTTTTCTGGCGGTGAGCCCTTACTTCAAAGTGAATTTTTAAAAGAAACATTCAAATTATTAAAAAAAGAAAATATTCACATTGCTTTAGATACAGCAGGAGTCGGTAAGGGAGATTATGATGAAATTTTATCTTTAACTGATTTAATTATTTTTGATGTTAAATATACAGATAAATTAGGTTATAAAAAAATTACAGGCCATGACATGGATGAAAGTGAAAAATTTATAGAGGCGATGAATAAATCAGGTAAAGATGTTTGGATAAGACAAGTTATCGTCCCATCTTATATGGATAGTGATGAATATATTGATTCTTTATCTCATTATATTTTAAAAATTAAAAATGTTAAAAAAATAGAATTTTTACCTTTTCATCATTTAGGTTTTTCTAAATATGAAGAACTTAATTATTTAAATCCACTTGAAAACATCTTAGAAATGGATAAAGAAAAATGTAATTTACTTTATAACAAATTTTTAGAAAAATATAATAATTTAAAAGAAATACATTGAATTTAATGTAATAATAAATTAGTTCTTTTAGAACTTTTTTATTTACTAGAAATTTGCTTTACAATGCTCAGATTATGAAATTATATGTCTTGTAAATGATTAGACGATATGCTATAATTTATTATAGTAAAGATGGTAGTGAATATATAAAGGGGTATGAGTATGAAAAATTTAGCTATATACTTTTTATTAATTGTTTACTTTTTTATTAACACATTTATTACGACTTCTTTAAACTTAAACTATTACAATGAAATTATTAATCCTGTTATGTGGATTAGTATTTGTGGGGTTGCGGTTTTTTTAAGTAAGGATTCAACAATTAGGATAAAAGGAGAACAAGATAAATTTCAAAGCTTATTAATTTCTTTGATAATTTATATAATTGTATATTTTTTATTGGGCTTGTTATTTGGATTTCAAAAAACGCCTTATTCAAAGACTTTATTTAGTATTTTAAAAAATGTATGGTCATTTGGGGGCCTAATCTTTTTCCAGGAGTTTGTAAGGGAAGCACTTTTGAAAACTAATAAAAGAAAAATTTGGAATTTTATTTTGATGACATTGCTATTTATGCTAATTAATTTAAATTATTCTAATCTTTTAAATCATTTCAAAGATTTAAAAGAAATTTTTACTTATAGTTCTGCCACTTTAATTCCTGCTTTACTTGAAAGTGCTTTAGCAACTTATTTGGTTTATATTGGTGGTGCTAAGTTCTCGATTGTTTATAGACTTTTTATGACACTACCACCTTTTATAGTTCCCATTATACCCAATTTTGAGTGGTTTGCTTCTGCTGTTGTCGGTGTTGTAACACCTTTAGCAATTTATATTTATATGAATTATGTTCACGTTAAAAAAACAGAGAGATTGTCTAGAAGAGAAAGAAGTAAATATAATCCTGTAGTTTATGTGCCTACGTTTTTATTTATTGGACTTCTTGCCGGATTTGTTATGGGACTATTTAAGTATCAACCTATTGCTGTTTTATCTGGTAGTATGTCACCAACTTTTGATAGAGGAGATGCAGTTGTTGTTAATAAGTTAACAACTAAAGAAAAAGATGAATTAAAAAAAGGTGATATAATTCAATTTGTTAGTGGAAATAAATATGTCGTTCATAGAATTGTTAGTATTACTAATGATAATTATGGTAATAAGTTATTTGTTACTAAGGGCGATCATAATAATGCTATTGATATGAATAAAGTGTCTATGGAAGATGTTAAAGGAAAGGTTTCATTTGTTATACCACTTATTGGTTATCCATCAGTATGGTTAAGTGGTGCAATATCGTAAAAAGGGGAGGATAATATGAAAAAAAATGAAAATAATATAATTTTAAAACAGTGGGTTCGTGTATTTTTATTAGTTGTTGTTGTAACTGGAATTATTATTTCAGTAGTTTCAATATTTAAAAGTTTGAATCCTGAACAGAACGATAAGGAAGAATTATATTCATATAATTATAATTCTAATTTAAATTATAGGGTTTATTTAAAAAATAATAGTTTCTTTACTTCATCATATCTTGGCATGAATAAGCAATATATTACTTCACTTATTGATCATATTGAGGTAGATGCTAAATACAATCTTAAAGCCAGTAAGGAATTAGATTATACGTATAGTTATGAGGTTGTTGCTACTACTAAGGGTTTATATCAGAATTCTGATGGTAAAGATGTAGAGGTATGGTCAAAGGCTTACCCTATTGCTAATTTAACTACTCAATCTGGCAGCGGAAGTACTATAAATATTAGTAAAACAGTTAGTTTAGATTATAATAATTATAACGAAATTATGACTGATTTTCGTAATCAATTTGGATTATCTGTAGATGCTAGGGTAGATTTAAGTGTGAAGATTAATGTTAAGGCTGGCCTTAAAGGTGAAAGTGAAAAAGGATTACAGACTGATAACAAAATGTCATTGGAAATTCCTTTATTACAACAAACTATCAGTATTAAACCTAACTATGTAAATAGTGGCAGTGATACTATTTATAAAGCTACTACTACAAAAACTGATATAAATATGCCAATATTAATTGTTAGTGCTTTAACTTTGCTGGTTTTGTTATATATATTTAACCGTTTAGTTAAGAGCTTACTTGTTGTAACTAGAAAATCTGAATATGTATTATCATTTAATAAAATATTAAAAGAATATGCTGATATTATTGCTGAAACACATAACATGCCTGATTTAGATAATTATGACGTTATTAATGTTAAAAACTTTAATGATTTAGTAGATGTTGAGGAAGAAGTACATTCACCTATTTTATGCTTTGAAGTTAAAGAAAATGTAGAATGTGTATTTACAATAATAAATAATAAAGTTGCTTATAAATTTGTATTAAGAGAAAGTGATTTTGATCATTTTAGTGATTTAAATACTTCATCTAATAGAAAAAAGAATTCAAAATAAATTATGACAAGCGCATAAAAATTTGATGAAGACTATATAGAAGTATAAAAAATGACATTGAATATAAGATTTTCAATATTTTTGAAATCACTTGTATGGTTTTTTGTCAAACAGTGCTGGTAAACAATAAATTTGATAAATGAATTGTGATTATGAAGGATGATGAA
>CAVKUP010000015.1:0-25113 GCA_963659735.1 bacterium | reverse complement strand
AGATAAAAAAATAGAACTTCAAACTAAGAAAATTGAAGACCTTAAGTTATTTAAATTAAGTAAATATAGTTCAGTTTTTTCAAAAACTAATAATAAAATCAAACTATCAGATATTTGTATAATAGAAAAAGGTAAACAAATAAATAGTGATTTGTTAATAGAAAATGGTAATTATTATATGCTAAATGGTGGAATATTACCTTCAGGATATTTAAACGAATATAATACTAATGAAAATACTATTACAATTAGTGAAGGTGGAAATTCATGTGGCTATGTAAATTTTAACAAAGCTAAATTTTGGTGTGGAGGACATTGTTATAAAATTATTTCACCATCTGTAAATACTTTTTATCTTTATCACTTATTAAAATACAATGAAAAAATAATTATGGATTTAAGAGTTGGAAGTGGTTTGCCAAATATACAGAAAAAAGATTTAGAAGCATTAAAATTATCAATTCATAAAAATGATGAACAGTTGAAAATAGGAATATTATTCGATACTTTTGATAAAAAAATAAGTTTAGAGACTGATAAATTAAACAAATTTAAAGAACTAAAAAAAGCTCTTATGCAAGTTATGTTTGTATAAGTCTTTTTTAGTATCTTCTTTATTTAAAAAAGCACTTATTGACAAAGTGATAGACAATCTTACAAAATATAAGGAAATACAATTGGGTGAATTAGGTGAAACTTATTCAGGATTATCTGGGAAAACTAAAGAAGATTTTGAAAAAGGAGAATCACATTATATACCATTTGTTGCTATTTTAAATAATAAAATTAATACAAATCTGTTACCCATTGTTAGGATTGATAAAAATGAAACGCAGAATGAAGTAAGACAATATGATTTGTTTTTTAATACTTCATCTGAAACTTTAAATGAAGTAGGATTATGTTCAACATTAAACAATGATATAAAGAATACATATTTAAATAGTTTCTGTTTCGGATACAGAATTAGAAATTTAAAAGAGATTAATAATGAATATCTAAATATATTATTACATTCAAGTATTTTTAGAAAAAAAATATCAGTTTTGGGACAAGGTTTTACAAGAGTTAATATTTCTAAAAATAAACTTATGAAAATAAAAGTATTAGTTCCAAGCTATAGAAAACAGTTAAAAATTGTTAGTATTATAAATATGGAAAGTAATAAATTATCACTTGAAGAAAACAAATTATTAAAATTACAAGAATTGAAAAAAGGACTTATGCAAAGTATGTTTGTATAGAATAGTATTGACTGGCACAAAAAAGCATTGAAAAGCATCGAAAAGCATCGGATATTCATTGATTCATCAAAGTCAAGTGGTAAAATATAGTAAAATGAAATAATTATGCAAAGAAGACTTAGGTCTTCTTTTTTTTCATTTTAAGGAGGTGGTAATTATGTGTTGTCATCCTATTAATTTTGATATTTTTATAATAATAGGATGAACTAATAAGAATTAAAATTAAGAGAAATAAAGGATATATTTATTAATCATCCTTTATATGAACCTACAAAGTAGGATGAATTTCGTAAATGCAAAATAAGAATAGCCCCATAACAAGTCCTTATGTTATAAGGAGTTCTTTTGTTTGTGGTGCTATCTTCTTATCCTGCTCTAATTAAAAATAGTAAAAATAATAGGACAATCATCCTATTTAGGAAGGAGTGATAGTTTGAGAATATTTAAATTATATTTACCAATAGACTTATTTAATAGAATTAAATTAATGTCTAAATTTTATAGAGTATCTATTTCTAAAATGATGACAGGGTTATTAGAAATTGGACATTTAGTTCCATAATAATATAATAAATATAATATAAAAATTAAATATAATAAATAATTCTAATAATATTATTAGTAATACTAATATAAAAAGAAAGGAAGTAGATATATGTATGAAAAAAATTCAAAAATAATAAGTAAAAACATAAATTTAAATAGGTGGTTTAATTATGGAAGGAGCCTATTTGAATAATATTTCATTTAAAGATCTTATTTTAAAATACTTAATTGAAGAAATATCAAAAGAAGAAGGAGTGCAAACAAAATGATTTGTACTTTCTTAATCTTGATGTTATCATGGGCACGTCTTAATACCCAATTAAGTAAGATAAAAGGAGGAATAAATGTATAATACTTACTTAATGGCAAACGATTTCAATGTTGGAATCTATATAAGACTATCCCAAGAAGATAAAGACAAAAAATATGAATCTGATAGTGAAAGTGTAATTAATCAAAAAGAGTTATTAAGAGGTTATGTTAAAAATAATAATTTTAATTTAGTTAAAGAATATGTTGATGATGGATATTCAGGAACTGATTTTGAAAGACCTGGATTTCAAAGTTTGCTAGAAGATATAAATAATAAAAAGATAAATTGTGTAATAGTTAAAGATTTATCAAGATTAGGTAGAGATCATGTTATGACTGGTTATTATATTGAAACATTTTTTCCAGAAAATAATATAAGATTTATATCTATATTAGAATCATATGATAGTTTTAAAAATCAAGCTAGCAATGATTCATCAACATTTATAATTGCTTGCAATGATTATTATAGTAAACAAAATTCAATAAAAATTAGAAATGTATTAAATGAAAAAAGAAAGAATGGAAAATTTGTTGGAAGTTTACCATGCTTTGGTTATATGAGAGATCCGTTAGATAAAGGGCATTTAATACCAAATCCAGACACAGCTCCAATAGTAAAAAAGATATTTAAATGGAGAGCAGATGGTATTGGACCTACTGAAATAGCAAATAGACTAAATAAAGCAAACGTAATTACACCTAGTGGATATAAAAAGACTAATTATTCATCAAGATTAATTGATAGAGATAATTGGAATATCTCCACAGTGAAAAAAATATTAACAAATAGGGTATATACTGGTGATTTAGTACAGCATACTCAAACTAAAGTCAGTTATAAATCTAAAAAGAAAATAACATTAGATGAAAAGTTATGGATTATAGTAGAAAATACACATGAACCATTAGTTGATAAAGATACATTTGAATATGTTAATACTTTAAGAAAAAGAAATACTAGAAATTATGAGGTTAAAACGAATAGAGAAAAAAGAATATTAGAAGGTAAGTTATTTTGTAAAGAGTGTAAAAATAGACTTACAGTTCTTTATCGTAAAAAACAAGATTATTGGTCTGTTAATTGCAATAGATATTCTAGAGATCCAGTAAGAGGTAGGTGCTATTCACATTTTTATCCATATAATTATTTAGAAGAACAAGTATTAGAACAAATTAATAAGTATATATCTAAATTAATAAAAGAACTTAATATAAAAGAATTAAATGATGAAGTAATAAAAAGTATTCACAAGGAAACTACTAACATAGATAAAATAGTTAAAGAATTTCAAATAGAAAAAGAAAAGATTACAGGTAGATTAAAAACTTTATACAATGACAAGTGTGATGGTGTAATATCAGCAGATACATATAAAGAATTAGCAAGTGAATTTGAACAAAAATTAAAACAAATTAACGAAAAGATAGAAGATCAAAATATTAAAAAATATAAAATAAAAAATAAAGCAAATATTTTGCCTGATTATACTAAAAAAATAAAAAAACTATTAGATTTAAATAAACCAAAAAAAGAATTAATTGATGCATTACTAGATAAAATAGTTATAGATAAAGATAGAAATATTACTATATATTTTAAATATGATATTGGACCAGAGGTAACTTTTAAGTATGAAAATAGAAATTTAGCAAGAAATCCTTATGGTATAAAAGGTAAAAAGTTTGACAGCTAATATAAAAAGTATATAATATTTTGGTAGAAAGGAGTAGTTATGAATAAGGACACAAAAATTCTCAATTTGTTTAGAAAAATCATATGCTCATTTTTATGTATAATTAAAAATACCAAAAATGATAATTTAAAAAAAGAATCTATTTATTATTTGAATTATTATTTAGAACAATATGAATTATATAATAATAAATGTATTTATTCTTTAGATAATTTAGAAAAAGCTATAAATTTTTGTAATCAATGTTATGAAGACAAAGATGTTTTCGATTATGCAGAAGATGTAGAGTATGGATTAAAAGAACTTAATGAAATAACTATTTTTAAAGGAGGGGTTTAAAATGGCAAAAGAAACAGATGGTGGAACATGGATAAATGTAAATAGTAATGATGAAAAAGGACATGTAAATATTTATGGGAGTGATCCAAAAGAACCACACGATGAGTCAATACATATTAATATTAACTATGAAAAAGGCACATTTACAATTAATGAAAAATCTAATGGTGAAAAAACTTCAACCGATTGTAGTTGCTATTTAACTTCAGCTTGCATGAAATATTTCCAGGAAAATTTTGATGATAATTGTTATGAATTAACGGTATTGAGATGGTTTAGAGATAACTTTGTTTCAAAAGAAGATATAAAGCATTATTATGAGGTAGCACCAATCATTGTTGAAGCAATTAATAAAGAGAAAAAATCTAGTATTATTTATGATTATATTTATGACAGCATAGTATATTATTGTGTTGAACAAATCGAACAGGGAAATTATGATAAAGCATATATGAGATATAAAAATAGTGTTTTAACTTTAGAAGAACAATTTGCAAAACCTGCATTAACAAATAGGTTGGTAAAGGTTTTAAAATAAAAAACAAATAATTAGAATAACCTAACTGACGACTAAAAATGTCGTTTTTTTATTTTGACAATGGAAACTAAACTCACCAGGTGCTGAGGGTGCTGAAGTAATTTATGCTTTAAGAAACAATAGTACTTTAGCACAAAATATTTTAACATCTTTGGGCAACGCTGGTCTAAAGATGAGAAAGTATTTTCAAAGAAGACTTCCTAGTAACACATCAAAGGATTATTATTTTATTCATAGAGATACTGGAACTAAAACACAACCAGTTATTGTTGAATATGGTTTTATTGATAATGCTGATGATTTAAGTAAGATACAAAACAATTATAAAAAATATGTTGATGCTGTTGTAAACGCCGTTATTGAAACTTCTTTGGGAAAGGTAATTGAAAGTATTCCAACAAATGGAAATTATTACACAGTTAAAAGTGGCGATAGTTTATGGAAAATAGCAAAACAAAATAATACTACAGTTGATGAATTAAAAAGTTTAAACGATTTATCTAGTAATAATTTAACGGTAGGACAAATTTTAAAACTTCCTGGTAAAGATGACGATACAGAATATACAGTTAAAAGCGGTGATAGTCTTTGGAAGATTGCTAATAAATATGGTCTTACTGTTAATGAACTTAAAAACTTGAATAATTTAACTAGTGATAATTTACAAATTGGTCAAAAATTAAAATTAAAAAATGATAAAACATATTCTAATTATACGGTGAAAGCAGGGGATACACTTTTTATGGGGAATAATGAGTATTAAACCAATATTTATATATAATATATTGCATTAGGTTGAGAAAAACTTAGATTTTTTGGTATAATCATGTTATCAAAACTTATTTGAGTGGAGCGTTATTTTTATGAAAGCAAAATTTAATAAAGTAATTGAGGTATTAAATTTTACAAATGATGAAAATAAATACTATTATAATTCGGATAATGATAAAATATTTATGTCAATGTTGAGGATTTCGAAGATTTAAGTGAAAATCAATTAGGTGAATTATTTAATAAATCAATTATATTTTTTCCTAAATGGTAGTGGAACATTTAGATGGTTTAAGGATATATGTATT
Organism: bacterium; assembly: GCA_963659735.1. GTDB lineage: Bacteria > Bacillota_I > Bacilli_A > RF39 > UBA660 > Coprosoma. The sequence continues at coordinate 19,358 of CAVKUP010000015.1, read as the reverse complement.
TATTTTGATATTATTAATATAGAAACGAGTTTAAAGGTGAAAGATATAAGAATTTGCTATAAATTATTACAAAGAAAATAATATTGAATTTGGATAGGAGATGAATTATGAAAAAGTTTTTAAAAAATTATGATTTTGAAGATAATTTTGATTTTGCTATTTTATCTCGTGGTAAAAATTATTATGAGGAAAATAGAATATTGGATATTTGGTGCCAAGATGATAGAATTATTGCTTATATTGATGGTACTGAAATATATAGAGTTGAATTAAGAGCAAATAATAATGAATTAAATAATTTCTATTGTTCTTGCCCATATTCAGAAGATGGTCAGTATATGTGCAAGCATATTGCAGCGGTTCTTTATCATCTTAAAGAAAATGATGTTCCAGAATTAGAAACATCAAATAATAAAAAAGTAAAAAATAAATCTCAACTTTCTAAAATATATGATGAAATGAATTATGAACTTAGAAAAATAAGTGATAGAAATGGATTTGTTAATTATTATAATGGAAGATACTTTGTGGACTTAATATCTAATGTGTCCAATCACATATATGATTTTATAGATAATGAAGAATATAGCAATGCTTTTGAATTGATTAAATATGCATATAGATTTATAAAAGATACATTTATGGATGGCTCTAATGGTGAATTTCAAGATTCATTATATCTAATCAATGAAAGTGCAAGTAAACTGTTATATAATGATGAATATTTCAATATATTTTTAGACTATACAGAAGATATATCATTAAATAATGCTTTAGATGATTTTTCTGATTGTCCATTGCATGCATTTATTCTTTATGTTCATGATAAAGATTCAGCTTTAAAAGTAGTTAGGGTGTTAGATGAAATCGAATTAGATTGTTTTGGTATATTTGTAGATCAAAATTTAGATAAAATATCAATCACATATGATTTTATTAGTAAAAATAATGCTATAAAAATGTGCTACGAAAATATTGAACATTATGGAGTAAAAGAATTATTAATTAAGTATTTAAAAAAAGATAATAAAATAGATGAAGTGATAAGATTATTAAAAGATGATATTAAAAACCATGTAAGAAAAGATATGGCTTATGATAAATTATTAAATATCTATGATGAATATAATATGTTAGAAGAAAAGAAGAAACTATTACCTGAGGTAATTGTGAAAACATCTAGTTTTAAAAGATATAAAGAATTAAAAAACATGTATAATGTTTCTGAATGGAAATCCATAAAGAAAACAATAATATCTAAAATAAAAACAAACAATATTTATTTTCTAGAAAAAATATATGCCGAAGAAAATGAAATTGATAAATTATTTGAACTATTAAAGAAGAATTTTAGTTTGTCTCTTTTAGCAGAATATCAGGATATATTAAAATTTAAGTATAATAATGAATTATTGGAATTTTATAAACCACAGATAATTGAATCATCAAAAATTGTATCAGATAGAAATGCATATTATGGTTTGTGCCGTTATATAGGAATAATGAAAGAACTTGACAATTCTGATGATTTTATCTTTGATATGTTAAAAGAAATGTATCCAAATTATAAAAGTAAAAGAGCATTTAAAGAGGAAATAGCAAATGTTTTAAGTTCTAAAAATAAACAAAGATTTTATGAGCTTATAAATAACTAGAAAGATGGGGTGATATATTGAAAAATAACATAATTATATATGTATCAAAAGATGGTAATGTAAAAGTTGATGTTAACATTAAAAATGAAAATATATGGATGAGTCAAGATGTAATGGCTAACCTTTATGATACAACTAAAAATAACATCTCTATGCATTTAAAAAATATTTTTGATGAAGGTGAATTACAAAAGGATTCAGTTGTTAAGAAATTCTTAACAACTGCTAATGATGGTAAAAAATATAATGTTTTACACTATAATTTAGATGCTATTATTGCTGTTGGATATAGAATAAATTCTAAAAAGGCAACAGAATTTAGAATATGGGCAACTAAAATATTAAAAGAATATATGATTAAAGGATTCGTTTTAGATGATGATAGATTAAAAAATAATGGTGAAAGTCCTTATTTTGAAGAATTACTTGCTAGAATTCGCGATATAAGATCTTCTGAAAAAATATTTTGGAGAAAAGTATTGGATATTTATGCAACGAGCGTTGACTATAATCCTAAGGATAAAATATCAATAGAATTTTTTAAAACAGTTCAAAACAAGATGCATTATGCCACGCATGGACATACTGCTGCTGAAATTATATTTACAAGAGTTGATTCAAATAAAGAAAATATTGGACTTACAAATTTTAAAGGTAATTATCCAACAAAAAGTGAAACTGAAATTGCAAAAAACTATCTAACAGAAGAAGAACTTAATACATTAAATAGAATGGTATCTGCTTATTTAGATGTAGCAGAAATCAATGCTTTAGACAGACATCCAATGACTATGCAAGATTGGGTTAATGAATTAGATTCATTTATAAAAATGACAAGAAAAGACATTTTGAAAAATTCTGGATGTATATCTCATGAGAAAGCATTGGAAAAGGCACACAAGGAATATGATAAATATATGCAAAAACATTTAACGATTGCTGAACAAGATTATTTAGAAATGTTAAACAAGGAATTAGAAGAAATCTATAAATAAAGTTGGTGTATAAATGAATAATAAAGAAAAATATATAAGTGATATTGAACAAAGGTTTCATGGTAAAACAAAAGATATTTTAATTAAACAAGTAGAAATGTTTTATTTGAATGTTGAATCTATAATTAAGAATGAATATAGTGTCGGAGAAATGGTTGAATTATCAAAAGGAACGTTTATACATGGTATATATGGTGGATTGGAAAATTTTGATTTTACTATTAAAAATGGTTTTATTGCATCAGATTTTACAAATGAATCAAGGCCAAACAAAATATGTAATAGTGTTGGAATGTGGAATATAAAAGAAGATATATTATTGAAAGATTATATTAATCAATATAGTGGTTTTACAATAACATATTCATCTGGTAGCGGACCAGAAGCTAAACAAGTAAGTGAATTAATTCCATATCATAAATTTGATGAAATCACTGAAAGAATAAATAATAATGATGAGATATGGTCATATTTTGGTAATAAAACAAAAGAGGTATCGTTTATTCCAAGTTTAGTTTCTGATAAAAGACAGATAGCATTTATATTAAACATGAATTCGGATTACGCAAAGCAAATGGCACATAACGATGTATGGAATTTAGATTTTGATGAAGAAATATTAAAACCATTCTTAGATTATAGATATGTAGAAAAATTTATAAAAGAAGATAGAATTAGTAGAAATGCTTCTACTACTGATAGAGAATCAGCAATTATGTTTGGACTACCCGCAAAACTTATTGAAGGTGTATTTGTTGGAAGAAAAATTGAAAGTGATAAAGAAGCATTAGAATATATAAAATCTAGATTACCAGATTGTTATATATGTAATTTAGATGGTAAAGTAATAATAGGAAACAAAATTCAGAAATAAAAAATTAATCATCCTATAAAATCTAGTGAAAATTAGAAATTAGGATGATTTTTTTACCTCTTAAATTATTTAAATAATAATATAAAATCTTTTTTATATCAACCTATAAGATAGGATGAATTTTGCAAGTGCAAAATCGAAATTGTGCATATGCGATTTCTTACAAAATAAGGATTAAATCGGGTATGATACACAATCTTCTTATCCTGCTATTTCATAATTTAGTGAACTGTGAAATGATTTAGGATGATAGACAAATTTTCCTATAATTAATGACTTGACTTCTTTAATTATTGGAGCTACTATGCATCATGAAAAGGAGATGATGTTTATGAATATGATGGAGGTTTATGATAGTAAGTAATATTGTTAGGTATGTTTTAAACATATCAAATAATATTACTAAAACAATGCTTATTGCCATAGAATTTATTGGAGGTATTAAACTCTATGGTTAAATACAAAGTTAATTTAAAATTTAAAGAGAATGGGAAGTCTTTAAATGAAATAATAACTGAAGTATTAAAAATTGAAATAAAAAAGAAATTTATGCTGACTTGCAATAATTTGAAAGTAGAGCTACCATGTAATCATACTCATTATTCCCAAAATGGAAGGAGTTATAATTGATGGTAGGGAATAATAGTTTTAAAGTAGGAATATATATAAGATTATCAAGAGATGATGGAAATATAGAATCTGATAGTATTGTTAGTCAAAGAAGTTTATTAAATCAATATGTTAAAGAAAATAATTATAATCTAATTGATGAATATGTAGATGATGGGTTTACTGGAACAAACTTTGAAAGGCCATCATTTAAAAGAATGATTAAAGATATTGAATCTGGAAAAATTAATATGATTATCACTAAGGATATGTCAAGACTTGGTAGAGATTATATAGGAACAGGAGAGCTAATTGAAAAATATTTTCCAAATAATAATATTCGGTATATTGCAATTAATGATGGGATAGACACATTTATAGATAATACCAATAATGATATAGCACCTTTTAAAGCAATAATGAATGATATGTATGCAAAAGATATTTCTAAAAAAGTTAAAACAAGTTTGCATTCCAGAATGAAAGAAGGGCTATATGTTTCAGGTAGATGTCCATTTGGATATATGAAAGATCCTAATAATAAAAATCATTTAGTTGTAAATAATGAACAAGCAGATACTGTTAAATTAATATTTGAGTTAGCATTAAAAGGAAATACATATCATTATATAGCACAATATCTTACCGAAAGAAAAATAAAAACACCAGCATCTTATTACAACTATGTATGGAATACAAAATGTATAAATATTAATTGTATATCACAAGAGTATGGAGTATGGGTAGATACCACTATAAAAGCGATTTTAACTAATCAAATATATGTTGGTGATACAGTTCAAGGTAAGACTAAAAAGATTAATTATAAACTAAAAAAAGTAATTAAAAATAAACCCAATGATTTTATAATAGTAGAAAATACACATGAAGGGGTTATTGATAGAGATACATTTAATTATGTTCAAACTCTACTACCTAAAAATGTTAAAAGACCAGAAAAGAAAAGATTTTATTTACTAGATGGACTTTTATATTGTGGAGATTGTAAACATAGAATCACAATTAGATATCAAAATAAAACAGGTAGAAGTTACACCACTTGTGATTATTATAGAACTTATTCCAAATATCATGTTTGCATGCCACATACAAACAATTATGAAAAACTAGAAAAAGTTATTTTAGATAACATTAGAGATGTATGTAAAGAGTACTTAGATAAAAGCAAAATAAAAGATTCAATTAGTAATATGGAATTTAAAGATAATTCTTTGAAGATTAAAAAACAAATAGAAAGTTTAGAACTTGCTAATAATAAATTAACAGAAAACCTAGATAAAAACTATATGAATATGTTAAAAGGTATTATTGATGAAGAACAATACATAAGAGTAAGTGAAAATATTAAAACCGAGATAAGTAATAATAAAAAAAGTATTGATAATCTTAAAAACGAAAATAGTGAATCTAATAAAATAGACAGAAAACAAATAGAAAAATATATAAATGAATTTTTATCACTTGGAAATCCAACTAGAGAATTAATAATTAATTTAGTTGAAAAGATTTATATCTATCAAGACAAACGGGTAGATATTATATTTGCATTTAAAAATGTTACATAAAAAATGTATCTGGAGATAGCTTATGGAATATTTCCAATAGATATGGAATAACAGTTGATGAACTTAAAAAAATAAATAATTTAACAAGCAATAATTTAATAATAGGGCAGAGTTTAAAAGTTCCTAGTAACTATAGTTAATAAAACAACATATTTTTATAGGTAATAATAAGGCATTAGAAAAATGCCTTTTTACGTGGTTAATGAATTGATAATTTATAAAATAAAACAGAGTAAAGTAAAAAAAGGAAGTCATTCTGACCTCCTAAAATTTAACATCTTTTTTAACAGAACAAAGCATATTTATTAATAGAAAATAGCATACTTTTGTAACTTATAGATTTTGCCATTTATTCTTAAATATATATAATATTTTCCTTTGATACCATCTTCACTAATATATCTAGATACTTTAATTTTTTCGTTTGAATCTTCTTTATTAACTAAGCTGTATGTTTTTTTATCAAAAACATTATCTAAAACAATTTGAACATCATCATTTGCTTTAAATGTTCCTTTAATTTTTAATCCATAAAAATCTTTATAAAGGGATATATTATATTTTTTTAATATATTCTTATCAACTTTAGAACCAAATAAAATAAAATTTTCTGTTTTACTTGATTCTCCTAAGCTACCAAGTCTAATTCCTTGAACACCTGTATATATATCATTCGCATATAATGCCATTTTTTTAGTATTATATAGTGATGAATTAACATTCATACTAATAACTTCTTCACCATTTTCTATTTCAAAAATGGTATGATCTTGAGTAACTATATAATCATCTTTATTCAAAACTTCTAAATAAGTACTCTCATCAGTATTTAATTCATAGTCATCAGTTTGTTTGAAACTACGATTGGAATAATCAATTTTATATGTAACTAAATGTTTCTTACCATTATTACTGCTTGCATATATTAGTGAATTTTCATTAAGTAAATTAATTGATTCTGGCTTGTTAGGATAAATAACATCGCCATCTTTTTTAAGTAAATATTGTTTATATTCTTTGTCTACTTTATTTTCATCCGCAATAATCCAATTTATATTTAAATTAGAATAATCTAAGTTAACAATCATATTGCTATTATAACCTGAAATCGTTATGGAATTTGTATTAATATCATAATTTATAGAATTCATCTTAAACCAGTTTTTTTCTTTTTTACCAGACAAAATTTTAGTTAAGTCAATTTCCTTAGTGATTTTTCCGGTTGCTCTATCAATTTCAACCGCATAATCTTCATATGTATCACGGCCGGACTTATTTGACGCTAAAAGCAAATTACCATTATTAAGTTCAAATACATCATGATGATAACCACCAGGTATAGCATATTCATAATATATTTTACCTAATAAATCCATTTCAATTAAACCAACGCTATAAGATTTTTTTAATGTTTTATTGCTACTTAATAAAATATGACCGTTATTCAGTCTTTGAATATCCCATTTGTAATCTCCAATTAAATACCATCTTACTTCACCATTTGAATCATAAGCCGATGTATATCCAGTATCTTCTGGTGTTGTAAAATAAAAATCATCGGTTTTAAAATCATTATTATTTAAATTTGTTACCTTTGCAAAATCATTTGGAAGTTCATCAGTTTTGATCGTTATTTCTTTTGTCATTCCACTAACATTAATTATTACTTTATTTTCATAACCAGCGTACAGACCATAAATAGGTAATACATGTACTTTTGCTGGAGTAAATGTATGGGTTAAATCACTTGCGCCATCTTTTCCCTTAATAGTAATTGTTGTTGTTGTTAAATCTTTAGTCTGAAAAACAATTAAAGCAGATAGTGGCGAGTTGCCATAAGGATTTAAAATAACATTAGGATTATCAACTGTATAATTAGTATTACTTAAATATTGTTGTTCACTTATACTTTGTGAAGAAAGAAGATCTGTTTCGGTTTCTATAGGTTTATTTATTTCAATATAATTATAAATAAAAATAGAAATTCCAAAAGTTATAACAATTAGTAGTACATATTTCATAATTATTTTTTTCATGTCTTCCTCCTAAATTAATCTAATTTCATTTTCATTAAAAAATGGTTTATTTTTATCTATTCTGTCAAAAAATAAGATTCCATTTAAATGATCAACTTCATGCTGAAATGCAACTGATAAATCTTCACGTGCTCGAATACTTATTTTATTACCATCTTGATCATATCCTGTGATTGTTATTCTAGCAAATCTTGGAACATGCCCTTCTACTTCACGATTAACACTTAAGCATCCTTCTCCTGTTTCCAGCGCAACTTTTTCCTCGGAATGACTTATTATTTTTGGATTAATTAAAACATAATTTTCAAATTTACCTTCTTCATATTCATATACAATAACAATAATCCTTTTTAAAATTCCAAGTTGTGGGAAGGCGAGCCCCATTCCAGGTCGCAAATTGTATTTATTCGCATATTTTTCTATTTGACTATAAGTTAAATGTTTAATAATATGATTAATTGTATTTTTATCTTCTTTAGACAATGGAAACGTAACTTCATTACTTTTTTGTCTTAAGACCTTATGCTTTTCATCTAAAATATTTAAAGGTTTAAACATAATACTACCTCCATATACTATTTTATCACATTTTTAATGTTTTTTTGCCCATTTAAACCATTCATATTATAAACTTATAAATATTAAAAGTCAAAAGAAAAAAGGATTAAAATATCCTTAATTTGTATTATATCAAAAGTAAAACTAAATGCAATACTTATGAAAACAGGGGGGTGCATTTAGTTTTACTTTTGATATTTAATTTTTAATAGTGGTAAAAAAACATTTCACGTTGAAAGTAAGCGGTTTTTGTGGTAAAATGTGGTAAAATATGGAAAAAATCAAGTCATAAAAATTATATTAGTTTCTTATGTTTTATCTTTTGTGTACAATATGTGGGGAGTGATTTGATAAATCCTTTAGCAGCGGTGTATGATTTTACTGATAGAAAAGTTTTGAATCGTGAATTAAAAAAAGCAACTTTGATTATAAATGCTACAACCGTTGGTATGACACCAAATTTAACAACATTAATAGATGAAAGAGAAATTTCAAGTTTGACACAAAAAATGTTTTTTCGATGTGATATTCAATCCTTTGGAAACGAAAATGTTAAGTATTGCAAAAAAATATAATCATTTAACCATTAGTGGTGGATATATGCTTATATATCAGGCATTGTATGCTTTAGAAGTATGGCTTGATAAAAAAATTAATTTTAGTAACGAAGATATTGAGAATTCAGCACAGGAACTCATGGAGATATTAGAAGAGGGTAAAAATGATTGAAACGATTAGCCGTGGGTACCCTTATAAACCAAAGGACAAAATTAATATTGTGCCAATTTATGATGAGTGTTCATTATCTGAAAATCTAAAAATAGTTTTTACACCTAGTCATACACCCAGTCATGTCCCGCTTGTGGTAAATGAGCAAATCATTTTGGCTGGAGATTCATTGAAAACGTATAACGATTATATATATGATGATTTTTATGGTAACGCGTGGAATAAAAATCAATATTTAAAAACCAAAAAAAATATAAAACATAATTTTAAAGTTATATATTCTGGTCATGATTCAGTAATAATTAATGGGACCAGAGGAATGCCAATGCATATAACAGAATTTTAGTAAAGGTGGTGGTAAAATGAAAAATCCTAAATTAGAACATAAAATGGAAGAGTATATTACCTATTTGTTGGAAATATTTAGGCCACTATGTTTTAATGAAAAACCTGTAATTTTGCATAGTATAAGAGTAGCAAATACCTTATATGAACTTGGATATGATGAAAAAATTATCCTCGGCGCTTTATTGCATGATGTTGTTGAAGATTCGTCAATTACAATAGAAGATTTGGAAAATGATTTTGATATTGAAATTGCTAGGTTAGTTGATTCATTAACTGAAGATAAAGGCATTAATGATAGGATAATACGCGATAAAAGTTTAATTGATAAGAGTGTTAAATATGGTTTTGATTCTTTAATAATTAAATGTGCTGATATTTTAGATAATAGTCATTATCATCACCTAATAGATAATTCAAATAATGAATTAAATCAAAGGTTATTTAAAAAATATGAATATTTTTTAGAAAAGGCTATCATTATCCAAAATGAGCCTATTTATAAGATGTTAGAGCAAGAAATAAAAAAATTAAAGGAAGAAATTGGTGGTTAAAATGGAAAATATACAATTAATAAAGCCAACTATCAAAGAAAAAAAATTATTTGAAGATTACAAAAACGATTTTTATAAAAATGGTGAAAATGAAATTTATGGTGATCTGGGTTTGGATAAAAATATAACGTATGAACAGTGGATTACAAGAATAGAAAATTTTGAAAAAGGATTAAATGGTGTACCTAAAACAATTTATGCACTTTTAAGAAAAAACGATAGTAAAATCATTGGGACATTTACAATTTGTCACCATTTAGATGAGGGACTTTATCTGTACGGGGGGCATATTGCAGGCAGTACGTGCCCTTCAGAAAGAGGAAAAGGATATGCGAAACTATCATTAAATTTTGCATTAGAAAAAGCACAAGAATTAGGAATTCAGTATATTTTATGTACTTGTGACAAAGAAAATGTGGGTTCGTCTAAAACTATTAAAAGTTGTGGTGGACAATTAGAAAATATTATTACAGATAACGAAGGACATAAAATAGAGCGTTATTGGATAAATTTAGGAAATAAAAAAATAAAGGCTAGTGTCTTGAATGAGTCTCTTGTTTCTGTAATTGCACCAGCAACTAATTTAAAACCAAGCAATTTAAAGGATATATATAATTCTATAAAGAAAGCAAATAGTTTAGGTATACAAGTAAAAATTGCTAAAAATGCATATTCAAATTCGCAGAGTCATAATGAAAAAGTTAGAGAAAAAATAGAAGACATTCACACCTCTTTTGAAGAAAAACAGGTAAATGGCATATTTTGCGCTAAAGGCGGAAAATTTTGTAAAAATTTAATCGATAAAATAGATTATAATATGATAAGTAAAAATCCTAAAGTTTTGGGGGGTATAAGCGATGCAACATTTTTATTAAATGCCATATATGCGAAAACAGGTTTGATAACATTTCATATGTCTGATTTTAAAAGATTTGTAAAGGAAAGCAAATATAATGAGCAAGCATTTAAAAATGTATTTTTAGAAAATAATATTGGTGCATTACCACAAAGGGAGTCTTGGATTACTCTTAAAGCAGGAATTGGAACAGGAACATTAGTTGGTGGAAACTTAACATGCTTAACTATGTTAAGCAATACAAATTATTTTCCAAAAGATGATAATTTAATTTTATTTCTTGAGGATGTAGAGGGTGCAACGACTCCCGAACAAATAAAGGCAAATGTTAAGGCTTTGAAAAGTAATGGTATATTTGATAAAACTAATGGTTTATTGATTGCTGATTATATTAACTCAAATAATTTAAAATTTGAAGATATATTGTTGCCAGAGTTGAAAAATTATGATTTTCCAATCATAAAATGTCACGATTTCGGTCATGGTGGGATTAATTGTGTTTTGCCTGTAGGATGTCAAGTTTCAATTTTTAATTCGCAATTAATTTTAAATGAGAAGCCTTTGCTATGAAAAAAGGATATTTGTTAAGTAATCCTGGCAACGGTTTTCCAGATAAAGTCAAAAAAAGACTAAAAAAGGACCTTTCTAATCGACAATATACTATAGTTTTTATACCATGTAACTACGATCAAATATTAAATAATGAAAAATATCATAAAATTAATACCCAGTGGTTTACTGAATGTGGTATTTTGTTCAAAAACAATATTTTATTAAATAAAAATATGTCTTCGAAAGAATTAAAACTTCATATAAATAGCGCCGATGTTTTATTTTTAATGGGCGGATTACAATTAGAACAAATGAAGTTTTGTTATGAGAAAGATATTGTCAATGACATAACAAACTTTGATGGGATTGTTATCGGAATATGTGCCGGTGCTATCAATATGGCTACTGATGTTACTTCTTTATACATGTCTAATATGAATACTCCAATTCAAACTTATTATAAAGGATTTTCTTTGGTGGATTTTAATATCATTGCACATGTCAGTATTGTTGATGAATTTATTTTGCATAATAATGATTATGTTATTTTACCAGATGAATCAGCAATAATCGTCGCTTCTGATAAAGTGGAATATGTGGGAAAATTTAAGATAATAAAAAGAAAGAAACGGACAGCATCTTTTCCTGATTTTCCTGATTTGAAAATGATGAATAAAAAGAAATTTGTATTACTTTTAGTTAATTTGGTTTTTATTAATTGTTGCAACAATTTTGTCGAATTAAACAAAAATCAGTTGGCAGAATTTAAACAAATGTTTAAATATATAATGTTTGAATTGAATATGAATTATCAAGATTTTTTGCAACTTTTTAATAGAGTAAAAGACCATTACAAAATATCTAGCGATGATCATCTAAAATTCTTGCACGATGAATACCTTTTTATTAGAAAAGCGTTATCAAATGCAAAAAAAGAAATAACATGTAATTCACAAATGTCTGTAAATGATTTAGATTCGTTAATTTATGATAGATATGGAGTAAAATTAAATGAAACAAATCGATTTTAAGAATACTAGTTTGTATGACACTCTATTAAATAGCGCAAATAATCATCAAAAGAATATAGCGGTTTATTTTAATGGTAAAAATGTAACTTATATAAAACTTTTGGAACTGGTAGATAGTACCGCAAAATTGTTGCTTGATAACGGAATAAAATCAGGAGATGTAGTAACTTTAATTTCACGTAATTCTGTTAGTTTTATCACAATGTTTTATGCCATCAATAAACTAGGCGCAATTTCAAATATTATACATTATGGTATCAGTGTTAATGAAATAATTGAGTTATTAAAAATAACAAAAAGCAAAATTATTTATACTGATAGAAACGATTTGATTAATAACAAAAAAATTTCAAATGTTATTAATTTATTTATTAATGACCAGTTGAAAATAACAAAAATAAATAATTTTCCGAAACAAACATTAGACGAAAAGTGTTCTGTGATTCTTTATACATCTGGTAGTAGTGGATGTCCTAAAGCGGTAATGTTTGACAGTATTCAATTTAATTATTTTGCTTATCAATCTAAATGTGTGTATCCAGAAATTAATAGTAATTCAAATGTTTTAATGCCACTACCCATGTTTCATGGGTTTGGACTAGCAACGGGAGTGCATAATACAATTACTTTAGGTGGAAAGGTGATATTGCTTTCGACGAAAGATAAAAAGAATATTGATACCATATTTAAAACACAAGAAATTAACTTCATAATAGGAGTTCCTAGTTTCTTTGAAAAATTATTAGTTAACCCTAAATTAAAAAATCTTGATCTATCGAAAGTTCAAAGAGTAATAATAGGTGGCAGCCCGAGTTTTAACAACTTTTATAATCGCGTGAATTCATTTTTGAAAAAACATGGTGCAAAAATATCTATACAAATAGGTTATGGGTTAACAGAATGTTTAAGTGGCGTTACATTAAATTCTCAAGGAAAGAATATTGGTGTAGGAAAACCCTTTAAATATAATAAAATTAAGATTTCCAACAATGGTATAGGAGAAATATTGATTAAAGGCCCAACTGTTATGAAAAACTATTTAAATCACAATTCATCAATTGATAATAATAATTGGTTGCATACGGGAGACATTGGCTACATTGAAAATGGTTATTTATTCTTTATATCTAGAGATTCAAGAACAATTTGTACATCAGGTTATTTAATAAATCTAGATTATTTAGAAAGCACAATTATGAAATGTATTGATGTCGTAGATGTCGCAGTTATTGCCAGAAAAGATGGGATAAAAGGAATGATACCGATTGCTTTTGTTTCAGGTAAAATTTCTTTAGATATGATGCAAAAATACTGTAAAGAACATATATCTAGTTATGCTCAGCCTATCATTATCAGTGTTGATAAAATTCCTTCAACCGAAACAGAAAAAAAAGACTATAAAAAATTAGAAAGGATGTTATTTTATGAAGATAGCAGTATTGATTCCAACATTGAATGAATCTGATAATATTAAACATATAACAAATATAATAGATAAGTCTTTATGTAAATTTTTTATCGACGCAGAAACATATATTGTAAATTATGATAGCCATAGTAGTGATGGAACCCGAGAAATATTTTTGAATTGTGATACCATTAACAATAAATATTCATTTGATAGTGGTAAGCGTGGAAAAGGTTATAATCTTATTGGGTTTATTAATTTTTGTATGGAGAATAATATAGATTTTGGGGCAACGATTGATGCGGACATAACTTCAATAAATGATTCATGGTTAAAAGAATTATTTTTACCATTATTTCAAGGAAACGATTATGTTACTCCAATTTATAAAAGAAGTAAATATGATGGGAACTTAACCAATCAATTAATTTTCCCAATAATAAATATATATTCATCGAATATTATAAGACAACCTATAGGTGGAGAATTTGCATTTAATAAAAAATTCATGAAACTGTTTTTGGAACAACATAATAATTATGCTTTTAATTATGGTATTGATATTTGTATGACGTTATGTGCTGTAAATAATAATTTAAAAATTAAAAGTGTTGAATTAGGTGAAAAAATTCATAGATCTGGCATTAACAATATGAAATCAATGTTTAGAGAGGTGGCTCCGGCTCTATTTAATAATATTAACTATGAAATGTTATTTAATTTTAATAAGTCAAAACAAATAACTATGGATGACTTTTGTTTTTTGGATGATATTTATATCAAAAAGAAAAATGGATATAAACTAAAAAATGAAGCAATGAACGTTTAAAAAAAATACAGAGATATAGATGTAATAAACACATTACAAATTTATGATTTTTCATCTATCTCTAAAGAAAAATGGATTGATATATTGATATATTTTTTAAAAAGGCGCGGTAACATAACAAATCAAGAATACGATATTCTTACGAATTTATTTATAATAAGAACAGTAAATTTTTGGGATGCGATTAGCAATAAAGAACTATTAAGTGCTGAAAAAGTAATTTTTGATTATGCGTGTTTACTGAAAGAAAGGTTGTAAAATAATGAAAAATATTTTAAAGATAAATAATGATTATTTAGATCCTGAAAGTTTGAATATTGAAATTGTAGAAAGAAAGGGTATAGGTCATCCGGATACTATTGCTGATGCTTTAGCAAATGAATGTTCAAGAAAATATTCTCTAGCATGTTTAGAAAAATTCGGTGCAGTTCTTCATCATAACATAGATAAATTTTATTTTGGTGGAGGATGGGTCTTTAATGATTTTGGATACATTGAGAAAAAACGCCCAATTGTTGCAAGAGTAAATGGAAGAATTACAAAGAATGTTGGTGATGAGAGTATTGATGTTGATAAAATATTAAAAGAAACGATTAAAGAATATGTAAAATCGGTATTACCTAATATAGACATCGATAATGATTTGAAAATAGACTTAAATTATACACAACATACAAAATTTAAAAATTGGTTTTCGCCCAATGATTTAGATGAAATTCCCGACGCTAAAAAGCCTTCAGCCAATGACACCTCCGTGTGCGTTTCACACTATCCAATGACTACGTGCGAAACATTAGCCTATGAACTAGAACATTATTTTTGGTTAGAAAACGATAAAGGATATCCAACCCCTAAATTTTCTAATATCGGCCAAGATATTAAAGTTATGGTAACTAGAATTGACAATAATATTGAAGCAGTTTTATGTGTTCCAGTTATTGCGACATTTGTAAATAGTCAAGAAGAATACGATGAAATTATAAGAGACTATGAACAGCAACTACAATTATTAGGAAATAATATTTGCGCAAATACCAGTTTTAATGTTAAGGTTAAAATTAATGAATTAGAGGGACCACATTATAGAAAATATATGTTAGGAATTGGGACTTGTGCAGAATGTGGGGAAGAAGGTGTTGTTGGAAGAGGAAATAATTTTAGCGGTATTATTCCAGTTTTAAGATCCCATTCTATGGAAGCCCCTTTTGGTAAAAATCCTAGATATCATTCTGGGAGAGTATTTAGTTATTTATGTGATAAACTATCTAAAAAAATATATGAAGAATTGAATATTAAAAATTCCATATATGTTGTGACAAAAAATAAGGATGAATTATTACCGCCATATTTTATGTATATACAAACATCAAAACCAATTGATGAAAATAAAATTGAAAAATTAATAAGTAAATATATGACTGATTGTGATTACTTATCGGAAATATTAAAAAAGTGAGGATGAATATTAATGAATAAATTTGTTTTGAATTCATTAGGAGCAAAGATACTTATCTGTTCTACGAACTCTAAACTTTATGTATTATTGCAAAAAATGGGTATATTTAGCCACATTCCAAATATAATTCTTTCTGACACTAATGAGCAATATAATGATTATATTGTACATTATAATGATAATGATTTAAGGAAGTTTCATTATGATAAAAATAATATTGTCATTAATTATCCGCTTGACGAAATGAATAATGGACATTCATTATTATATATTGCAGGTCCACTCATAGAAAAAAGGCGTCAGGAAAACAAAACGCTTACTTGTCATGCTGCCTGTCTATCAAAAAATGGTGAGGCTATATTATTACTAGGAACTAAAGGAAGTGGCAAAACAACAATGGCGTTAAATTTATTAATGCATGGCTATTCCTTAGTATCTAATGACATTTGTGTAATTGATTATAATAATCCGCATCAATTGTTTGCTTTAGGGGGCTCTAAATTTATAAATTTAAGAAAATCTATCGTTGAAAGAAATATTCCAGAATTGGCTACCTCTTTAAAAAGTAGCAGTGAATTCGATTATAAAGATAATATGATTTTTACACCAGGAGAATTAGGTTTTAACATTGAGCAAAATGCTGTTCCAATAACTCGTACTTATATTTTGAATGTTAATAATAATTTTAAATCATTGCAGGTAGATATGAGCAACTCATTAATTAGTAAATTATATTTATCCGAAGATTTTTCACGGTATATAAGAGGAAGTGCATTCAATTTTATTAATTCGAAAAACGGCAATATCGAAGGTTATATACCATCAATGGATACTGAACAGTTGTGTTTGGTACGTGAACAAATGATAAATAGCCTTATTAGCGAAAATAAAATTGCAAATTTAAGTGGTAGTGTAGAAGAGGTAAAAAAATTCCTATTGAAATGAATATAATATAAGTTTTCAATAAAATAATTAGGTATATATAATTAATTGACGCTCCTATATGAAAAAAATTATTGTTAAATCATAGTTTTTTTCGTTCAAACACCAAAACAAGCCTTTCAAGCATAAAATAGTCACAATTTTAAAAAATGATTATAATAGCCCTCCAGTAAGGGCTGTTGTATTATGATATATTCTTTTTCAAACGAAAAAGAATATAGAAGGGGCAAAAACAAATAATTTTTACAAAAGAGACAAATTGTCTAGTTTTAGATATTTTGTCTCTTTTTTTGTAGTTACTTTTTCTAAAGGCCCTCCTTTTAATGAACTAAAAATTCGTTAAAAGGCGGTTTTATTATAGAAAGGCCAAAAAGAAGAAAAGATAAATACAATCCGTATAATATTTATATAGACAATAATACATATAAAGTTTCCTTTAAAGATGTTAAGGGAAGAACTCAAGTAATAACAATTACAAAGGAAAAATTTTATGAGTTAGATACTTTTTAACTAGATGACTTATCCATAATGAATGAGTATGATAATCATATAGAACATAGTGAATTGATGGACCATAGTTTATATATTAGAACAAAAGAAAAAACATAAAGTACTGAAGAAGAAGTGTTAAGAAAAATAGCATCCGAAGTCATAAAAAAAGCAATATTTATGTTGCTAGACATGCAGCAATGGCGAATAAAAAAATATTATTTTGAAGATAAAACAAAAGCAAAACATACGAAATAACTCAACGTATTATATATTATGAGTAAATAAATGCCAAATTTAAAAACAAAAACCTAAGTGTTTTCACTTAGGCCCCATTTAATTATTACCGCCAAAAGATCTTGTCCCAATAATAATAACTAACAAAATAAATAAAACAAGAACAATAGCAGCACCATATCCAGTACCATAATTATTACCATAAGGAGCACCGCATCCATAGCCTTGATACCCACCATAATAATACATATCTATGCCTCCTATCTATTAATATTTTATTCATAAGTAAAAAAACGTATATTAAAAACACCTAATTATATTTTTTAAAATCTAATTATAGAAAAATAAACGATAATATGCTATCATTATATAAAGTAGGAGGGGCACAATGAAAAAGCAATCATTTATAACAGCCATTAAAAACCTTGATAAAACTTTATTAATAACAACATCTATTTTGTTTATTGGTGGCCTTTTAAATATAGTTACTGCCTCATCCAGAGCCGCAGTGGTAAATTATGATGTTTCAATATACTATTATTTTTTTAGACAGCTTATTTTTATAATTGCCGGTTCCATACTTGGCTCTTTTATAATAAAAACAGATACAAAATATTATAAAATAATTGTTCCAGCCTTATTTATTATAGTTATATTTTTGAATTTATGGGCTTTAACATTTTCGGAACTTAGTGGTTCTAAAAACTGGATTGATTTAAAAATAATCAAATTGCAACCAAGCGAACTTTCAAAACCTATTTTAATTGCTACTTTAGCGCTTTTATTTGAAAAAAATTATAGAAAATTAAGAACGACAGGAATTAAACATTATGATATAATTAGTAAAATTTTATTGATTAGTACAATTATTCCTGCAACTATTATCCTACAAAAAGACTTTGGAACACTTCTTATTATCTTATTTATAATAGGCATGATGTTTCTCGCAAGCCCTATTTTAAAAACCGATAAAATAAAGACATTTTTATTAATGATATTTTTATGTATCTTTGTTTTACTTTTTATATATCTAGTTCAAGGACATATATTAAATAGTGCTCGTATTAGCCGTTTTACTTCATTTTTAGATCCGTGTGGTAATTATGAAAGTGGTGGCTATCAGGTTTGCAATAGTTACATTGCTATTAATGATGGTGGATTTTTTGGATTAGGTTTGGGAAAGAGTAAACAAAAATATTCATATATTCCAGAACCTCATACTGATTCAGTTTTTGCCATAATAGCTGAAGAAAATGGCCTTAAAACAATATTTATATTTATTTTATATGCTATTATCTTATATCGAATTGCAGTTATTGCATCAAAAGCCTCAACACTTAGGGGAAGATATATGTGTATAGGTATTTTAAGCTATATATTTATTCATATATTTATAAATTTAGGTGGTATGTTTGGCTTAATTCCTTTAACTGGAGTGCCACTTCCTTTCTTAAGCTATGGTGGTAGTTTTGTACTATCATTAATATGTTCTTTATCAATTGTTCAAAGAATATGCATTGAAGAGAAAACCAAAACTATAAAAATTCCAAATTAGGAATTTTTTTTAATTTTTAAAAGGAAATTTTAATTTTATGTCGTATGTTAATAAATGAAGGG